>NZ_JBMVQX010000040.1:0-29808 GCF_050522745.1 Myroides sp. C15-4
GCGATTAGCTCAGCTGGTTCAGAGCACCTCGTTTACACCGAGGGGGTCGGGGGTTCGAATCCCTCATCGCCCACAATTCATACTAAATTTGGAGTATTTCCGAATGTATATTTATATTCGGGCGATTAGCTCAGCTGGTTCAGAGCATCTCGTTTACACCGAGAGGGTCGGGGGTTCGAATCCCTCATCGCCCACAACAAAAAAGCCTATTCATTTCGAATAGGCTTTTTTTGTTTTTATGGTTTGCGGTTTGCTACAAACCGCAAACCATGCTGTTGATTTAATCTAAATTTCTCATCAATTGTATGATGTGTGGATTAGTTACCAAAAGGTGAAATTCTTTGAGTAAAACAATTGTACATTCCGGACAATCAGGTAATATACCTGGGTGGTCTGGGGTATCTAAGGGAAGTGGATTCGGATCGTAAGAGATAGCAGTCGCTGTATTGTATTTAAGATCAGTTCCGCTAACTGTTGCAAGATTGTAAACGGCTTTTCGCGTTATGTCTTCTTCTGTTAAGGTATAGGTCGTTTGGTACGTCCAGGTCTCTGTTGTATCTAATAATCCATCGTTATTCGTGTCTCCACTAATATAAGTTGGTGTAGGTAGGTTGCTTAAACGATCATCTACGATTGAGATTCTTGTAAGAGGAACATTCCCCGTATTTTTTACCTTAAAGCTATACGTAATAGTTTCTCCAGCACTAGCAAAGCCACCATTTGAAGCGGTTTCGTTGAATTTTCCTACCTTGGTTAAAGTAAGTGCCGGTTTAGGATTAATATTTCCACCTGTTTCTGAACAAATTCCTTCAATTTCTTGTTTTAAACCTGGAGGCCATAGTTCATGACAAGTGCTGGCACTTGTACACAGGTTCGCATTTCCAGGAGAAACGTGTGCTAATCCAGCCAATGCAAACCAATTAACATTAAAAGAATCCGATAAGCGAGCGCCAGGTGTACCCGAAGCAGGAGCTCGATTCACAACGTTGGCATTGACATCGCCCTTTCCAACATGGTTCACCATGGGATAGTGAGTGGAAGAGATGGATAAGGTGGCACAAACATTTATATTTGCACCATCACCTAGATTAAATTCCGCTTTACTTGGAATTGTGGGATCTCCATCCGCAGGATCGAGCTGACTAATGGACCCATTTACACTAAAAAAGCTAAAATTACCGACATGAACAACCGCATTGTTTTTACTTCTAATCTCGCCAATATTTACCGCCCCTTTAAAAAAGAATCCTGAATAATCGCAAATGATGATTTCTCCACCTTTCATGTGCATTGTGCCTGAAGCTTGCAGAACAACACCGGTTGCAATATAAAGGATTGCCCCTGGTTCAATTGTAAAAGTCGATCCAGTTAAAGTGAGATGCTCTAAAACATGGTATCTTTTTCCGGCTTCTAATGTGTTTTCTGACGCTGTTAGTGCTATAGAACCTGGAGGAATTGTGCAAGGAGATGTCGCAGCTTGACCTTCTATCATTAGTAAAGCGAAGAATAGCCAAAAGAAAGGTTGAAGTAAAGCCAGATTTGTTTTTTGTTTCATAGTATATGGATTCAATGTTTAGTGTGTAATCTAGGGCATAGAAAAGCGCAGTATGCTTTTAGTTGAAACTATCACCAAGACGAAGGAGAATTGTTTGCTTAGTGGGGACTAGACATCGCAATTTGAACTGTCTTTACAAGACAACATTCAAAAAAAATACAACCTTCGTCTTCTGTGATATTCTTGCGTGTAAAAGTCCCCAAAAAACAGAGGGAATCATGGTCAAAAAAGTAGGGAAATCTTTTCTAATAATTTGGTAACCACTATTAATGTGTTGATTATTAGTGCAGTACGTGTTTTTTTTAAATTAATTCTTTTGACAAGGATTTTGTTTGAAATTTTAACATATTTAAGGCTAGTAAAAGCCTTTAATTTGGATAAAATAGCTGAGAGAAGAATAAGGGAAAGTCCAGATTTATCGTTGATTTGAAAAGAATGTAAAGCTCAAAAGTACACAGCAATTGCGTTTATAGGGGGTTCCTTTTTTTAAATTAACACTTGTAGAGAATTTTAGATTTTAAAAAGTCTGAAATTCTTTCGTAATTTGCATATTTGAAATGAATCGATAGGATTCGGTGTACTATTTTGTGATAGCGTTTTGTCAACAAACCATTGTTTGGAGCAATGTTGAAGGTTAAATAAAAAATGGATGAAAGAAAAAAGAAATTTAGGGATACTTATCATTCTTCTACTTTGCAGCTTGTCCTATGCACAAGTGAGTAAATCAGAAAAATTGTTGGCGACTATTCTCACCGAAGTTCGAGCAGTAAATAAGGAAAGGGCTTTTTTTCTCGTTGATTCTATTTATAAAAACGAACCTGATGTTCATGTAAAAATACATGCGTTGTTTATACATGCTTATTTGTATCACGACGAATTTGATATTCCTACTTCATTGCAATTTGCTTTTCAAGCGATTGACTTAGCTGAAAAAAATAAGAGTTATAAATGGCTGAGTCGTCTATACGGCTTTGCTGGAGCAGAGTACAGTCGCTTAGGTCTTTTTAATGAAGCATTGCAATATTTTGATAAGATTGAAGCTGTGATTCCAAAAATTGCAGATGAACACGATCGCAACTTCTCCTATTTTTACTACCATCATTTGTTATCCGCTTATTACTATGAGCAAAAGAATTACAATGAAGCTTTACAGAGTATACAACGAGCAGAAAGTTATATTGCCAAAATTGGAGAGGCATTGATTCACTACAATCATTATATGTGTTCAGTAGAACAGAATAAAGGAATTAATTATCTAGAGTTAAAACAGTATGACAAGGCAAAAAAAGCCTATCAAAAGGGCTATGAATACATTAGCAAGGAAGAAAATACAGAAGAATTTTTAGCGCTAGGTTATATTTACGCGGGATTGGCTAGATTAGATGCACTTGAGCAAAACTCCGCGAATGCAGAACAAATTTTAGCTGCATATCACAAGGCTTTGCACATTGCTAATGTGAATGACAATAGAGATTTAAAGGAAATCTGTGACGATTATCTCAGAGCATACTATGAGTCTATTGGGGATTGGGAAAACTACAGCCTATACAATAAAGCCTATTTAAAGGAAAGACAAGAAAAAGAAGAATTCAGAGCGAAAACAGTCAATGAACTATTAGCCAAACAACAGCTATACCAAGCAAAGATTGTGGATAAAAACAAGAAGTATTTGGTTGTTATTGTTTCTTTTTTATTGGTCTTATTAGTCGCTCCGGGTATTTATTTTATTGTTAAGCGCAAAAGAAAACAACCTAACTCAACAGGGGAAGGAACATCTACTGCTTTAGTAGAGAAATTAGCCTTAGGGAAAGAAAGCGAATTGGCCCAGTTTTTTATTGGAGTTAGTTGGTATGCAGAACCTGTGAAGGAAAGTGAACAAGCCATTATTAGAGCGCTTACACATTTCGAAGTAGAAAAGGGCTTTTTAGATAGTACAGTGACAATTGATACCCTTGCAGAAGCATGGCAAACCACTGTATTTGAAATCAGTCAGGTACTAAAGAAGCACAAACAAGTAGAGTTTAAAGTGTACCTTACACAATGGAGGCTTTTTGAAAGTGTAAAAATTATGCGATTTGAACGTGAATATAGAGATTATAAAATTAGTCATTTAGCAGAGGTTGTTGGGTTTGGTTCACATAGTAGTTTCTCCATAGAGTTTAAAAAAAGCATAGGAGTTAATCCTTCCTTCTTTATTCAGTATTTAGAAGAAATAGAAAAGAAATAATCGTAGTCCATGGGCGAATATACGCTACAGCATCTTTTTATTGTCATGATTCTCACTATATTGTGTGTAATAGCTGTGTTGACTCTTGTCGTTGATAAAAAGATGGCGATAAACAAGAATGTCTTTTTCAGTAAAAGAAAACAATTGACGTGGATGTTATTGTTATTTGGTCTTGTACAATTGGTTGTATTTATGGTGCAGAGCGAGAAGATCCTTGCTCATGTTAGTGTTAGTTTCTTGTTTTTATTCTGGCCTAGCTTTTATCTTTGCTTGGCTGAATCCCATCACATATTAGGTCGAAATAAAAGTTATATAGGTACTTTCTACTTTTCTTATGTGCTTGCCTTATTAGTGTTAATCGAGTTCTTTATTCACGACCTATATGATTGGGTAAGTGAGGGATTCCTTTTGCTTTCAGTTGTAGTGTTGAGCAGCATAAAACTCTACTATTTGTTTTTGATTTTCAAAACAATGAGTAAAGTGCAGCAGCGTACACCAATGCGTTTCATGTTATTTTGTGGGCTTTTTTTGTCGAGTAGCAGCCTAGTGCTCGTTGTTTATTTAGCCCATAACACACAGATGTTAGTTTTGAGTTTGTTGCTGTTTACGTTCTTTTTACTCCTGTTGAGTCTTGGTTTTTTTCAGCAAGCTATTGCTGGGTTAAGGCAATCTGTACCAGGAGAGAGCAAAGAAATTCCGGTAACACTCATGTCTAAACTCCAGGTGACAGGCCAACGCGAAGACCACTGGAATAAATACACCAAATCCGCTATAGATCCCATGCGTTTACAAACAGCAAAAGGATTGCTAGAAAACTTAGCCAAGGACTATTTTTTTGATTCTTCATTGAGTTTGCATCAATTGGCTCATGTTTTAGGACTAACGAAATATGAGTTGAGCTATTTATTTTCGAACCAATTGAATACCAATTTTAATCAATATGTCAATACAATTCGAGTAGCGAAAGCTAAAGAATTGTTATTAGCTGCAGATTGTGAGCATTTGTCTGTAAAAGAAATTGGAGTGGAAGTCGGATTTAGCTCCAATACATCCTTTTATCGCGCATTCAAAGAGCATTATACTTTACCGCCTTTAGCGTATAGAAAAAAGAGCGAAGCACAGTAATATTGCAGGAGAAAATAGCCGTTTTAGTCGGATGTATACCTGTGTCGAAAACGCATAAAAACAGGGTCACAATTTTAAAATTAACCAAAGTATTTCAGTAGATTCGTGGATAGAAAACCGCATCCTTCCTAAATAAATAATAAATCAGCTGGTTCGCTTATAAATTTTCCTTTTATCTATTTTATAGATGATAAAATAAGAATTATCTTTGTCTCTTAAATTTATTAATGATGTTGAATCAGATTTTAACTCCTCAGATTATAAAGGCAGCCCAAGAGCTGTATGATGTAGTACTTGATAAAGTTGAATATCAAGTGACTAGAAAAGAGTTTGAAGGAGATGTTACGGTTGTTATTTTCCCTTTTTTAAAACAAATTAAAGGTAATCCTATCGAGATAGGTACTAAAATTGGTGATTATTTAGTTGAAAATACAGCTGAAATAGAACGGTTTAATGTTGTAAAAGGATTTTTAAATTTAGTTGTTTCTGATACTTACTATCTATCTTCCTTCGAGAAGATGTATGGAGAAGCTCATTTTGGATACCAAACGCCAGCGGTAGACGACAAAGCTGTACTAGTTGAATACTCTTCACCGAATACCAACAAACCTTTACACTTAGGACACGTTCGAAATAACTTACTTGGTTTTTCTGTAGCCGAAATTTTAAAAGCTTCAGGGAAAAAAGTGTATAAAACACAAATTATCAACGATAGAGGAATCCATATTTGCAAGTCGATGTTGGCTTGGCAAAAGTTTGGTCATGGTGAAACACCTGAGTCAACGGGATTAAAAGGAGATAAACTAGTCGGAAATTACTATGTAAAATTCGATATTGAATACAAAAGTCAAATCAAGGATTTGATGGCAACGGGTATGACAGAAGACCAAGCGAAAGCAGAAGCTCCAATCATCAAAGAAGCCAAACAGATGCTTCTCGATTGGGAAGCTGGAAAACCAGAAGTCATCGCGCTATGGAAAAAGATGAACCAATGGGTATACGATGGTTTTGCTGTTTCTTATGCTAATTTAGGGATTGATTTCGATAAAAACTATTACGAAAGTGATACGTATTTATTGGGGAAAGATGTGGTTGAAGATGGATTAGCTCGTGGTGTATTCTTTAAAAAAGAAGATAACTCCGTATGGATCGATCTAACAGACGAAGGTTTAGATGAAAAATTAGTTCTTCGTGGAGATGGTACCTCTGTGTATATGACACAAGATATTGGAACAGCTATTCAGCGTGTGAAGGATTTTCCAGATATTGGCGGGATGGTTTATACGGTTGGAAATGAACAAGATTACCATTTTAAAGTGTTGTTCTTAATTCTAAAACGCTTAGGTTTTGATTGGGCCGATAGCTTGTATCACTTATCTTATGGAATGGTTGATTTACCTTCAGGTAAAATGAAGAGTAGAGAGGGGACTGTTGTGGATGCTGATGAACTGATGATGGATATGACGGATACAGCACGTTCTATTTCGGAAGAATTAGGTAAATTAGAAGGGTACTCTGAAGAAGAAAAAGCAACGTTGTATAAAACGATTGGTTTAGGAGCACTTAAATACTATATCTTAAAAGTAGATCCTAAAAAACGAATCCTATTTAATCCAGAAGAATCTGTTGATTTTGCTGGAAATACAGGACCGTTTATTCAATATACTTATGCTCGTATTCAGTCGATTTTACGTAGAGCGGATTTTGATCTTGCTGCGGTTGCAACTGAAATTGCATTAGATCCAAAAGAAAAGGAAATTATCAAATTATTAGAAGATTTCCCCGAAGTAATTCAAAATGCAGCAAAATCTCATAGCCCTGCACTTGTAGCAAACTATGTATATGATCTGGTAAAAGAGTACAACTCGTTCTATCAAACGGTTTCTATTCTTGGAGAAGAAGACCTAACGCTAAAAACGTTTAGAGTACAATTGTCTCAAAAAGTTGGTTTGGTGATCCAAGACGCTTTCTCCTTGTTGGGAATAGCGGTACCAAATCGTATGTAATTAAGTTCTTTGTGAAAGTAGTAAAATCATACATGATACAGTCATTAGCCATTATTATATTGGCTAGTGGCTTTTTTTTATTCTTTAAGGCTAACTTGCCACAAAAGATTTTTTCTGAAGAAAAACCCAAAACGAGTAATGTCGTGATTGATAGCTTATTATTAGAGGCTATTGAAAATGAAAAAGGAGCTGTTGAAAAAGAAAAAGTAGATTCAAAAGAGGTAGAAAACGAAGAAACAGAGAAAGGAGAGGTACTTATTATCAATGAGGAAGACTTGTTTTCTAATGAAAGTGAAGCTAACTTCAAGGGAATGGTTTTCTTAGATTACTTCTTTGGACGTTTGTACCAATTAGAAAATCAAAGTGAAGGACGTGTGCGAATTGCCTATTACGGTGATTCCATGACAGATGGTGATATGATTGTACAAGACTTGCGTAAAAATTACCAAGATAAGTATGGTGGATCGGGAGTTGGGTTTGTTCAGATTACCTCTGAATCAGCGCAATCTCGGGGATCTATTACCCATAAATATTCACCAAATTGGAAAGTACAGTCCTATTTGAATGTGAAGAAACCGCGCAAGCCTTTCGGAATCAGTGGACAAGTTTTCTTTGTCAAAGATACTGTAAAACCAACATGGGTCAGTTATCAAGCAGGGAATATCCGCAATATGACTACATTAAACAGTCCAACATTATATTATGGTCGATCGACCAATACAAGGGGAACTGTAGAAGTGGTGATGCAAAAGGATACGCTTCGTAAAACATTGCAGGCTACACAAGCCCTGAATAAACTAAAATTGGCGAAAGGTGCAATTAGACAATTAAAAATACAGTTTGTACAAGCTGATTCTATTCCGTTGTATGGGATAGACGTGAGTAGTGCAACAGGGGTGCAGGTAGATAATTATTCGAGTCGTGGAAACTCAGGATTGCCTTTGTCTTTGTTTAATGTAGGGGTTATGCAACAGTTCCAAAAAGAGCTGGATTATAGTTTAATCATTTTGCACTATGGAACGAATGTGTTAAATTATGGATCATACAATTATAGTTGGTATACCAAACAGATGAATAAAGTCGTTAGTCATTTAAGACAATGTTTTCCAAAAGCATCTATTTTGGTTATTTCAACAGCAGATAAATCGACAAAATACAATTTAACGATGCAAACCGATTCTGCTGTGACTCCTTTGATGCGTGCACAACGCAAATATGCAATAGAGTCCAAAACTGGATTTTTTAATTTGTATGAAGCCATGGGAGGAAGAGGATCTATGGTTAAATGGGTAGAAGAATCACCTACAAAAGCCAATAAAGATTATACACACTTTAACTTTAGGGGGGCTCAAGCAGTATCTGCGCTAATTTTTAAACAATTGGAAGAAGGGTATGCTACCTATAAAGGAGAAAAAGGAAGAGAAACAAAAGCACAAGAAATAAAACAGAAGGAAGATTCTGTGCAAACAAAAAAAGTTCAAAACGAAATAGATACAGTATCCAATGATAAGATGGAATAGAGTTGTAGCTCCGCTGCTATTTTTATGTAGCTTAGGAGTTTTTGCTCAAGAAACGAAGCAAGATCAAGTATTGAATGAGGTTAGTACTGAACATGATTCAGTAAATACGGCCTATAGGAATAAGATTTACTATCCAGAACAATTGAAACACTTTTTTCAAAGCTTAAAAGAATTAAGCGAAGGAAAACGAAAAAAAGTAAATATTGTTCACATTGGAGATTCTCATATTCAAGCTGATTTTTTTAGCGGACGAGTAAGAAGTTTAATTCAAGAACAATTTGGAAATGGCGGATTGGGATTTACCTTTCCCTATCAATTAGCGCGTACTAATAGCAATAATTTCGTGCGCTATTCTAGTAATTCACCTTGGGAAAATAGGCGTAATATCTACCCTGTTAATGGGGCAAAAGTTGGATTGAGCGGAATTGCTTTATCTTCTTCAACAAAAGACGCCGTAATTAAAGTGGATTTGCGCGAAAGCAAGTTCGCCTTTACTAAAGTAAAACTATTTACGCCAACGAATGATTTGGTGTATCGCGTGGGAACGGCAGAGAAAGAACTCAATTTAAGCAGTACGGTAACCAAAAATAATTCCCATAAAATAAAAGCAGGGGAATCTTTATCTGGTATTGCTAAAAAATACAATACAACTGTTGCGAAACTGAAGCAATTAAATAAGCTAAAATCGACGAATATCCAGGCAGGTAAGACCCTACTTGTGCCCGGCAAACAAGTAGAACATACTGCAATTGCAGCTTCTTCTTTTCATCCTGTAAACTACGCGAAAGAGAAAAGCTTTTATGCTTTTGATTTTCCTCAAGCAACGGAACAGTTTTACTTATATGCCGATGTGCCAGCTGATCAGTATGAGCTGAATGGGTTGGTTTTAGAGAATGATCAAGCAGGAATATTATATCACACCATTGGTGTAAATGGCGCACGTTACTCTGACTATAACAAGTATCCGTTATTTTTTAGTCAATTAGAAGGGTTACAGGCCGATTTAATCATTATTTCTTTGGGAACAAATGAAGCTTTTGATAAAATGGATGAAGAAAGTTTTAAAACCGAAATTAACCACTTTCTAAAAGAAGTAAAAGAACGCAATCCACAAGTATCAATCTTAATTACTTCACCGCCGCCAAGTTATTTTTCTAAAGGTGTACCCAATACCGTTGCAAGTGCGTTAACCAATGAGATTATTATCAACGGCATTGATCAAAAATATGCGATTTGGGACATGTATTATAATTTAGGAGGTACCTTGGGATTGCCTTATCTTATTGATGAGCAAATGCTATCCAAAGATTTAGTACATTACACGATTAAGGGCTATGAATACACAGGTACTTTGTTTTATGAAGGATTGATGGAAGTGTATCAAAATTATTTTACAACAGAAACGGAGCAGACAAATGAGTCTATTTAACATAGAAATGCCCTCTGTAACCTGGGATGAAGTTATCCATTGGTTTACATTTAACCCTAAAGAACCGCTGTTATTTAACTCCGGGTTGTTTTTAGGGATGTTTATTGTTTTTTATCTGATTTATATTGGTTTACGAAAAACATTCCACGTTCGGTTATTATACGTGGTCTTGTTTTCTTTGTTCTTCTACTATAAGTCCAGTGGATTATACCTTTTTATCTTAATTGGCTCCTCCTTAATGGATTATACTTTTGCTAATACCATCAACAAAAGTAGCAATGAGACAAAAAAACGAATGCTCTTAACCCTGAGCGTCGTCTTAAATTTAGGACTACTGGGGTATTTTAAATACACCAATTTCTTTTTGGATGGATTTAATTTCTTCGCTAATTCCAAATTTCACTTGGATGATTTGATTTTACCTGTTGGGATTTCATTTTATACCTTTCAATCCATCAGTTATATTATCGAAATTTATCGCAAAGAAATAGAACCAACGAAGAATTTCTTGGACTATTTATTCTTTATCTCCTTTTTTCCCCAACTTGTTGCTGGGCCAATTGTTCGGGCCAAAGACTTCATTCCACAGATTTATTCTAATTTGATCGTTACGCGTGATCAGGTGAATGAAGGAATGCTGTTAATTATTGGTGGAGTATTGAAAAAAGCTGTCATTTCAGATTATATCTCCATTAATTTTGTGGATCGCGTTTTTGACGCACCAAATAGCTATACTGCTTTTGAAAATTTAATGGCTTCTTATGGCTATGCTATTCAGATTTATTGTGATTTCTCTGGGTACTCCGATATGGCCATTGGTATTGCTTTACTCTTAGGGTATCGCTTGCCAATGAACTTCAATGTTCCTTATCAATCCACATCGATCACTGAGTTTTGGCGCAGATGGCATATTTCATTATCTACCTGGCTTAAGGACTTTTTATATATTTCTGTAGGAGGAAACCGCAAGGGGTCCTTTGGAGGATATTTCTTTCCTGCTCTGTTCTTTGTTGGGATTATTGGATGGGGCGTTTACAGCTATAGTAACAGTATCTATCCTTTAATTATTGGAATTTTAGCCTTCGTGGTCTTTATGTTGACTATTGCGCTTTCAAAAACAAGAGAAAAGAGTTTGTTTACAAATTTTAACTTGTTGACAACAATGTTGTTAGGAGGGTTATGGCATGGAGCTAGTTTGCGCTTTATCGTATGGGGCGCTTTGCATGGCATCGCCTTGGCTGTACACAAATTAGCGATGGAATTATTTCCGCGTAAAAAGGATAAGCCCGTTTCTTTCGTTTGGCGTGTAATTTCAATTCTATTGACTTTTCACTTTGTAACCTTTTGTTGGATCTTCTTCCGCGCAAACTCATTCGAAACTGCATTGAATATGATTTATAATATTGCGGATATAGAGTTTGATTGGCAAGCTTGGCAAACCATTATAGCAGGTTATAAAAACGTCTTCTTGCTAATTGCAATCGGATTTATATGGCATTTCATTCCTAAACGTTGGATGGCTATTCCGCACCAATGGTTTAATGTAGCACCTATTTTTGTAAAGTCTGTGGTTTTGGGCTTTGTATTCTGGGTGGTATATGCAACGGCAACCGCAGGGCCCCAACCTTTTATTTACTTCCAATTTTAAGGCATAAAAAAGAATAAACAAAAAGCCTCGCAAATCGCGAGGCTTTTTTTATTTTCTAATATCAGCGCTGTGTTTCGGTGAAAGATTAGGTTCGGCAAAAGAAATTACTTGTTCCTCTTCCAGTGCTGCTAAAATGGCATACACATTTTTGTAATCCGTTTGAGCGGGAATATTGACTACAAAATAGTAATCATCAACCAATTCAATTTCGGTTTGTGCATATAAAATTTCATTATACAAATCTTCGCGCTTGTATTTTTCCTTGAGCACCATAACTTGAATCGTACTATTTCCAGAAGGTTGCTCTATATGAACGAGTTGATAACGCTTTTCTTTTTCATCATATACCGCATGTACAATATCTTCGCAAGACAATTCGGGACCATAGAAGGGAATGTTGTCAATTTGAAATAATTGTTGGTCTTGATCGACTAGAATTCCCCATAAAATCTCTTCAGTTTCTTTTTCTAATACTTCACTGTGATATTGGATCGCGATTTGCTCGTATTGTTCTTTCATACTCTTTCGGTTTTAATTAGGGAAATTAGGTTATTCAAATTGTTTACAAAGATAGGTGGTATAAACGTAATTTTTAAGAGAACACACATATTTGTTGGAATTTTTCGCCTGTTTTCCCTGTAAATAACTACCAAAAAAAAGAGTATCTTAGGCGCTAGAATGACCAAAAAATACTTTATTTACTATGATTATGAAATCTTATTTTTATGTTTTTGTTTTACTGATTACCTCTTCTTTTTCGCTCTATGCTCAAAATCAGATGGAAGAGTTGATGAAGGAGGGGATTGCTTATCACGATGAAGGAAAGTATGACAAAGCCATAGAAGCGTACAAAAAAATGTTGGATTTAGATCCGCGTTCGACGACAGGACATTATGAGATTGCCATGAGTTATATGTATAATGGTAACTATGATTTGGCGATTAAGCACAGTCAGATAGCAATTGATCAAGGAGGAAGGTTGTTAGTACCTGCTGTGGTAGTGAAAGCTTCTTCTTTGAGTAACCTCAATCGTGTAGACGAGGCAATTGCGCTATTGGAGGATGCCGTTGAAAATTTGAATGCCGATGTTATGGTATATTACAATTTAGCTATTGCGTATTGGAAGCAAAATAAGATAGATCAAGCGGAAATGGCGCTGATTGAAGGAATTCATGATAATCCAATGCACGCGAGTTCTCACTATATGTTGGCTATTATACAAGCGGATAAAGGAAAGCGAACAGAAGCAATGTTATCAGGGTATTTCTTTTTATTACTTGAGACGCATACTACACGTACAGTAAAAATGGAACAGCTAGTAAAAAATTTATATACGACAGGAGTAACAGAAACGGAAGGATCGACGAAAAAGAAAAAAAGCGTCAATATGACCTTGGATAGAGAGCGTATGGCTTCTCCATTCGCCACTGTAGAAATGGGACTGAGTTTAATGGCAGCTCATGCATTTTCGGAGAAAAATACAAAAAAAGGCGATGCTTTTTACAGCAATACTACCCGTTTTATGGGGTTAGTTAGCGAGGTAAAAAGACCAGAGGAGCAAGTGGAGGATGATATCGCAATGAATTTCTACGTTCCTTTTTTCGGTGAGTTATACGAAAGAAATTACACGGATGTTTTTTGCAATTACATCAGTCAGATGAAGCCAGGAGGCAACCGCAGATGGATTGATAAAAATATTGATAAAGTGCGCATTTTTGAACAATGGGTCGTGGATAAATCTCGAGCGTTAATCGGGATTGAGCTAGACTAATAAAAAAAGCGAGTAGTGAACTACTCGCTTTTTTTATTACACGCTGTTGGCTATTGCCAACCACCGCCAAGTGCTTTGTATAATTGTACCCCATATTGGAGTTTGTTTAACTTTAATTTATTGAGATTTAACTCGTTATCTAACATGTTTTTTTGTGCATTAATGACCTCAATATAGGTAGCATACCCACTGTTGAACAATAAATTAGATTGTTTAACCCCTAAACGAGATGTAGTTACTTGCTCATCTGCAATCTCAATTTGCTCTTCGGTCGTTTTCAAGTTGACTAAGGCATCTGTCACTTCTGTCACTGCAGTATACACCGTTTTTTGAAAGTCTATCTCACTCTTAGTACGCTCTATTTTAGCTACTTCAAAGGCCGTTTTTAGTTTGCGCTTATTGAAAATAGGATTGGCAACTTTTCCGATTAAACTTCCAAATAGAGAGCCGGGAATATTGAACCAATTTTCACCAAGCATGCTATTTACGCCTCCTTCTAAATTGATCGTTAGTGAAGGGTATCTCGCAGTTTGTGCTACACCAACGGCCGCATTCTTCGCTTTTAATTCCAACTCTGCGCCTTGTACATCGGGGCGGTATTGCAACAAGGCTAAGGGGAGTCCTGTACTACCTAGTTCTTCTTGTCTAACTTCGGTCAATTTAATTTCGCGTTCAATACTTGTTGGCAATTGACCTGTTAAAAGGGAAAGTGCATTTTCTTGAATAGCAATTTGTTGTTTTAACGATGGAATTAAGGCTTTTGCTACCAACATTTGGTTTTTCGTTTGTGTGATCGCTAAGGAGGTAATTTGTCCTGCATCTCGTTGTAATTCTACTATTTTTAACGTGTTTTTCGTTAATTCGTAGTTGGTTTGTGCCACTTCCATTTGGGCATCAAGGAGTAATAAATTGTAATATCCTTGTGCAATTTGTGCTATTAATTCGGTCTGAACCGCTTTACGCGCTTCTTCTGTTTGTAAAAAGCGAGCCAATTGTTCTGCTGTTTGACTTTTTATCTTGCCCCAAATGTCAATCTCCCAACTTAAGGCCAACCCAGAGGTATATTGAGCCGAATTGACATACATATTCGTAGGTGGTTCTTCGCCCTTGTTTTTGTAATAGTTTGACGAAGGAGTTCCATAATAGTTCGCTGAACGGTATTGATAGGCCACACTACCAACCTCCAAACCTAAGGATGGAAGCCATTCTAACTTGGCTTGTTTGGTGTTTTGTGCCGCTATTTCCAAGTTTTTAAGCGCATTTTGCATGTCAAAGTTATGAGACAATCCCTTGTCTATTAAACTCGTTAACTGCTCGTCTTGAAAGAAATCGCGCCATTTGATTGCCGATATATTCAGCGAATCTTCTACTGCTAAGCTATCCTTTTGTCCCCTGTACTGTTCAGGTAGGTCAAAGGTTGGCGTTTTGTATTTCGATTGAGGTGCACAAGCTTGAAACAAAGTCAAACCTGCACCCAATAGAACGACTAGAGTCAAATGCGATGTGTTGCTTTTATGTATCATGCTCTTGTTTTTAATCGTTAGTAAATTTTGCTTTTAATCGCTCATCGATATTTTGGAAGATGACAAATAACACAGGAATAATAAAAATACCTGCTGCCACACCAAATAGCATACCCCCAGCGGCACTAAAACTAATGGAATGATTTCCTTGTGCTGATGGACCAACGGTAAACATCAAGGGGATTAAACCTGCAACGAAGGCAAAAGAAGTCATCAAAATAGGACGTAGTCTCATTTTAGCTCCTTCTATCGCTGATTCTACCACAGATAAGCCCTTTCTGCGCTGTTGAAGCGCAAATTCTATAATTAAAATGGCATTTTTCGCCAATAAACCAATCAACATCACCAAACCTACTTGGACGTAAATATTGTTTTGTAAGCCTGCTAAATTGACAAACAACGCAACACCTAAGATTCCCGTTGGTACGGTCAATAAGATAGCGATGGGCAAGAAGTAGCTCTCATATTGCGCTGCCAACAAAAAGTAAACGAAGATAATACTCAGCGCAAAGATGAAAATCGCTTGACTTCCAGAATCTTTTTCTTCCAACGACATGCCCGTAAATTCATACGAATAGTTTCCTGGCATTTTGCTCGTTACCTCTTCAATAGCTTTCATGGCATCTCCTGTACTGTATCCTTGACCCGGATTTACTTTAACCGTAATGGCATTGTACAAATTATATCGACTTACTGTTTGTGGACCTAATACTTTTTTCAATTTTACCAACGTATTGGCTGGTAGCATTTCTCCATCCTTGTTTTTGACGTAAATTGAACTAAAGGATTGAGGGTTTTCTCTGTATTCAATATCCGCTTGCATGTATACGCGATATGTACGTCCAAAACGATTAAAATCTCCAGCTTTTACCCTTCCATAATAGTTTTTAATTGTATTCATTAAATCCTTAACGCTTACCCCTAAAGACTTAGCCTTGATGTAGTCAATCTCTAAGAGATATTGCGGAAAGTTTGCTTTAAACGAAGTAAAGGCAGTACCAATTTCTTCACGGCCATTTAATTCTTTAATCACGTCATCTGCTGCTTGGCTGAAGGAAGTGAAATCACCCCCTAAGCGATCTTGTATAACGAATTCAATTCCACCAAAATCTCCAAAACCTTGAATCGTTGGACGCGGGAAAACGTTGAATGACGCTTCGTTGATTACCGATAAATCCTGTTGAATTTCATCGATGATTTGATCTATATTTTTTACTTTTCCTCTTTTTTTATACGGTTTTAAATTGATGTATCCCACAGCAAAAGAGGGGCTTGCATTTCCGTCAATGGTATTGTATCCCGATATAGCAGTCATGCCTTCAATGTCTGTTCTCTGTTTTAAGATGCTATCGGCTTTGGCCAAAACCACTTTTGTTCTTGCCAAGGAAGCACCTGGAGGCATCGCTAAGGAATACGTAATAAAACTGTCATCCTCTCTAGGAATAAAAGACGAAGGTGTTTTATACAAAAAGAATACCCCTAATCCGATGATGAGTACCAGGCCAGAAATGGCCACCTTTTTATTGCGAATTAACTTGCCGATCGTCGCTACGTATTTATTGGTAAACGAGTCAAAAGCCGTATTAAAAGCAAAGAAAAAACGGGCAGATACTCTTTTTATAGGATTCTTTTCTTTGTGTTTGGCCAATTCCTCTGCATGTGGTTGTTTTAGAAACAACGCACATAAGGCCGGACTCAGCGTCAAGGCATTAACGGCAGAGATTAGAATGGCAAAGGCAAGAGTATAAGCAAATTGCTTGTAAAAGATCCCCGCTGGGCCTTGCATAAAACCAACAGGCAAGAATACGGCAGACATCACCAAGGTAATGGAGATAATCGCACGTGTAATCTCACTCATCGTTTCAATCGTTGCTTCTTTGGCTTTGAGTCCCGTTTGATGCATTTTTTCGTGAATCGCTTCCACGACGACTATGGCATCATCCACCACAATACCAATGGCGAGTACCAAGGCAAACATGGTTAATACATTAATGGAGAAGCCCATTAAGTAAATAAAGAACAACGTACCAATTAACGAAATAGGTATGGCTATTGCAGGAATAATTGTCGATCTAAAATCTTGTAAGAACAAGTAAACGATAATGAATACCAAGAAAAAGGCCTCAAAAAGCGTTGTTTTTACCTGATTAATCGATTCGTCAATTTGATCTTTTACTGAATAGCTAATTTCATAGTGAATTCCCTTGGGAAAAGTTGTAGAAATGCGTTCCAATACTTTTCGCACGGCAATATCGATCTCTCTTGCGTTAGACCCCGAGGTTTGCGTAATGTTCATCGTCAAACCTGGAAAGCCATTAACGCTGTTGTCACTTCCTACGTTGGATGCGCCAAATTCTACACGGGCAACATCTTTTAGTAAAAGGACAGAACCATCGACATTCGTTTTGATGACAATGTTTTCATATTCTTCGGGTTGACTGAATCTTCCTCTGTGTTTCAGTGCCGTTTCAAATGCTTCTTCTGAAGTTTCCCCAAAGTTACCAGGGGCAATTTCAAAGTTTTGATCTTTAATTGACGCGATCACATCTTGAGGCGTTAATCCATACAAAGCTAATTTTTCTGGATTTAACCACGTTCGCATGGAGTAATCACGAGCACCTACACGTCCAACTGCTGCAACACCAGGAACGCGTAAGAGTTCTCTATTGATGTTAATTTGCGTAAAAGCCTGAAGGAAGGTTTCGTCGTAAATTTCCTCAGGGTGATCGCTGTAAAAGTTAATGGTCATGATATTACCACTCTGACGTGGGGTTACCGAAATACCATTTTCATTTACTTCTGACGGCAGGTCACTTGAGGCTTTACTCACGCGGTTTTGTACGTTTACAGCCGCTTGATCGGGATCTGTACCTGCTTTAAAAAAAACATTGATTGTACCAGATCCACTATTACTCGCTTTGGAGCTGATATAGGTCATATTATCTACCCCATTAATGGCTTCTTCAATTGGAAGTAAGACACTTTGGGCTACGGTTTCTGCATTGGCTCCAGGATAAGAAGTCGAAACACTTACACTAGGTGGCGCAATTTCGGGAAATCGAGTAATGGGCAATAACGTAAGTCCTACTAGCCCAAGTAAAACGAACATGATCGAAATTACCGTAGCTAGTATCGGACGATTTATAATAGTCTTTAGCATATTTTTCAGTTTTAGTAGAGGTGAAAATAAAGAAATAGGGAGCGAATACTTAGTTCATCGCCTTTACATACATTCCTTCTGTTAGCTTGTCAAATCCCGTTTTGATCACGCGATCTCCAATGTGCAAGCCCTCTGATACAATATAATTAGTTCCAGATACTCCATCTAATTGAATAGATTGAAGCTTCACTTTGTCTTCTGAATCTAAAATATAGACAAAGGTTTTATCTTGAATGGCTGTAGTGACTTCCTGTGGAATTAAAATTACGTGTGCTTTTGTCTCTTGTAATTTAACTGTTCCTGTATTTCCAGATCGCATCACATCTTGAGAATTGGGGAAAGAAGCACGCAAAGAGATCGAACCTGTATTTCTATTTACTTGCCCGTTTACCATATCGACTTTTCCTTTTTCACCATACTCATGTCCATCAGCCAAGATTAAGGTAACCTCAGGAAGAATTTGTCCAGAGGAAGTAATACGCGTACCCTCTGTTTTTTTTGCGTCCTTCGTAAAATAAAGGAAGTCAGACTCACTCATACCAAAGTAAACATACACTTCACTGACATCTGTTAGTACAGTAAGGGGTTCTTTATCGCCTTTACTCACTAAGTTTCCAATGCGTTTGGGCATACGACCAATGTATCCACTCACTGGTGCTTTGATGATGGTGTAATCTAAATTAATCTGTGCACTTGCCACTGCAGCAGTCGCTTTTGCTAAGGATGCTCTTGCGATTTCGTAGTTTGATTTGGCAGTTTCCAATTGCACTTCCGCAATCACTTCATTGTCAATCAACGGTTTTAAACGGTCTATTTCTAATTGCGCATTCTTTAATTTTGCTTTTTCAACATTTTCAGTAGCAATCATATTGTTTAACACCTCTTGATACGGTTGAGGATTAATTTGGAATAACGATTGTCCTTCTTGGACATAGGCACCCTCATCCACAAAAATCTTATCTAAAGTTCCTTCTACTTGTGGGCGAATTTCAACATTGATTTTTCCTTCAATATTTCCAATATAATCTTTAATCGTAATAGCGGTCGTTGTGTCAACTTGGATAATAGGTAATGCAATCGCATTTTCTCTTGGATCCAGTGTTTTGGAATTGCCAATGTTGCAGCTGTTAATCGCAACAAGTGTTCCGATTAGAAGCAAGGCTGCAAAACCAATAAAAAACACTTTTCGATTTGTTATCATTTTCATACTATTTATTTAATTGTTGTAGGTGATGAATTATTTCTTCGATGATAGTAGTTATTCAAGTAGAGTGCCAAAATAGTGGCAAAATGTAAATTAAAAAAAATCAAGATTATAAATAATTGATTTTTAGGTTTTTATGTTTTTTTTGAGTCATTGATAAATAAACGTTTTAAAAATAATGAATGGTAAAAAATCGTTGAAAGTTGGGGATGTGTTCTACAACTCTACATTTTATCCTATTCAATTTAGGAATAATTTTTGATTAAGGATGTAAATAATAAGCATAAAATTAACAATAAACAAAGGGAAGGAACGGCTTTATACGTCAAAAAATAAGGGAATACCCCATATAGAATAAGGGGATGGAGCGCTAAAAAGAGGAAGCTTTGCAAGCTCCACTTTTTGTATATTAAAATTATTGTGGTTATATTTATATATTCATCCGCAAGCTTTTTGGTTTTGTCAGGATGATTAATTCGCGCTAGACGAAGGTATAGTTGAAGGAATAACGAATAAAAAAGATAAATCCTTTGGCAATACAGCACAGTTTGGCAGTATTGTTTTTCTTAGTGGGTATGTCTTATGTGTTTTTTATCCCCTAGAACAGCCCCTCATAGTAGCCATAACTTGTGGATTTGCTTCTACATTTCTATCTGTTGGCAGCTTATACCTTGCAAATAGAAAAAAGGCAAATAGAAAATAAATATATATTGTAGTGTTATAAAAAAGTTCAGTGTCTTCGGATACTGAACTTTTTTTATTGCTTTTTTTCATTTTCTTCGACAAAAAAGATCGATTAGAAAAGGTTTAAAGGGAATTTCATTCAATATGCACCTAATTTAGGATATAAAAGAAGATAAGGAATACATTTTGTACCTGCATTGAATGAATTTTAAACCAAAGTAGGAGAAATGTTGACAAAAATATATGGAAGTGCTGTTTTTGGAATTGACGCAACGACAATTACAACAGAGGTAAATGTAGATCACGGGGTTGGTTATTATTTGGTTGGATTAGCTGATAATGCCATCAAAGAGAGTTCCTATCGAATTGCTGCAGCTTTATCCAATGTAGGGTATCGGTTACCAGGCAAGCGAATTACCATCAATTTGGCTCCAGCCAATATGCGAAAAGAAGGATCAGCCTATGATTTACCTATTGCTATGGGTATTTTAATTGCTTCAGATCAAATCAAAATGCGCCTCAATGAGGCGGACTATATCATCATGGGGGAGTTATCGTTAGATGGGGCATTACAGAGTATTAACGGCGCCTTGCCTATTGCGATCAAAGCAAAAGAAGAAGGATTCAAAGGTATTATTCTCCCCAAAGAAAATCAAAAAGAAGCTGCGGTTGTCGAAGGGTTAGCTGTTTATGGTGTGGATACTATTGAAGAGGTTATTGCTTTTTTTGAAGGAAGATGTGTACTCGAACCCTATCAGTTGGATTTTGCATGTGATGTGGCAAACCAAGAAGAGTATCTTGATCGGGATTTTAAAGATGTCAAAGGGCAAGAAAGCATCAAGCGCGCCATGGAAATAGCCGCATCAGGAGGACATAATATTATTTTAATCGGTCCACCTGGTTCAGGAAAAACGATGCTTGCCAAACGACTGGCGAGTATTTTGCCTCCCATGACGTTAGCGGAATCCTTAGAAACAACTAAAATTCACAGCGTGGTTGGCAAAGCGAAAGACAAGGGATTGATTCGCGTTCGTCCCTTTCGCAATCCGCATCATACCGCATCATCAGTCGCTTTGGTTGGGGGAGGTAGTTATCCACAACCAGGTGAAATCTCCCTTGCACATAATGGCGTACTCTTCTTGGATGAGTTGCCCGAATTTAAACGGGAAGTTTTGGAAGTGATGCGCCAACCCTTAGAAGATCGAGAGGTAACCATTTCTCGGGCTAAGTTTACCATTACCTATCCTTCTTCTTTTATGTTAGTTGCCAGTATGAATCCCAGTCCGAGTGGATACTTTCACGAACCAGGTGCTATGAACCAATCAACTCAAGTAGAAATGCAGCGCTATATCAATCGAATATCAGGTCCTCTATTGGATCGCATTGATTTACATATTGAAGTGACACCTGTACCTTTTGAGAAACTAGCTGAAAAGCAATTGGCAGAACCCAGTGAAGTAATTCGACAACGGGTTATAGCAGCGCGAAAAAAACAAATTCAACGGTTTGCTGATCATCCAGGAATCCATTACAATGCCCAAATGTCTACTGCCTTATTGCGCGAATATTGTGCGCTAGAACCTGCTTCTTTAACTTTACTCAAATCCGCCATGGAACGATTGAATCTATCTGCTCGGGCCTATGACCGAATTTTAAAAGTAGCCCGAACTATTGCCGATTTAGATAACCAAGACGGGGTGCTATCTCATCACATAGCGGAAGCTATTCAGTATCGCAGCTTGGATCGAGAAGGGTGGTTTCGATGAGTTAAGGGTTATGAGTTAAGGGTTATGAGTTAAGGGTTATGAGTTAAGGGTTATGAGTTAAGGGTTATGAGATGAACCGCGCAAATAACAAAACTCCTTATAACAGAAATTCTTTTTATTATTGAAAAAACTCTCATTACGTTCACTCATCACTCATCACGCTTCTTCTATGTTGTATCCAATAATTTGCTTGTATAGCGTAAAGTAGATGGAGAATAAATACGGCAACGTAATTAAGATTCCCACGACAAAGAAGAATAATCCAGAAAATACTAAAAAGTAATTGAGGACTACCGTTAAGATAATCGGAATAGGTTGTTTATTTACGACTTGTATACTTGTTTTGATTGCTGCTAAAGGCGTCATACGACCGAAAATAATTAGGGGCGTTGCAAATAGCGTTAAAATATTGATCAGCCAATTGATGATGACCGATACCATTTCGAGTTGGTATTCTTTGAGTAATACAGAGAAAACGGTAAAGAATAAGGTAATGAGTCCCTGAGCGATAAAAACATACAATCCTCTAAGGCTAAAAAAGTATTTAAAAACACTTAGAAAGCGCGGTGTTTGCCCTAGGGCAGCTTCTGCATTAATCTTGTAAAAACCGGCAATGAGAACACTGGCCAAAGCAGAAAAAAGGACTGCGGCAAGTAGATAGTAATACAAAAGGGGAGGTTGAGTGAGTTGATTGGTCAATTGCAATAATTGCTCTTGGATTTCTGCAGGACTAGCTGTTTCCTTGATATCGGTTATTTGCGTTAGGGCAATGGACCCCAAAAATGAAACAAAAAAGAAGGATAACAAGAGGCTTACAACAACAAGTAAGAGCGTTTTTTTGTAGTACATCGCGGCTTCGCGCATCACAAGAAAGGGCTGAATGTTATATCCTTCGTCTTTTATTCTTTGAATTGTTTGTTTTAAATGATTCATTCGTTTGTTTAAAGTGTGTTATTATTTGATGAAATCGAAGGTATTGCCTTGGTGGATGTCTCCGGTTTGGTATCCTTTCAAAAACCATTCCTTGCGTTGTTTGGAGGTACCATGGGTAAAAGAATCGGGATTTACGTGTCCAGATACTCTTTTTTGAATGGCATCATCACCAACGGCTTGTGCAGCACTTAATGCAATATCGATATCTTTGGGTTCTAAAAATTTTTGTACGTGTTTGGCCCAAACACCAGCGTAAAAATCCGCTTGAAGTTCCTGGGCAACCGAAAGTTTATTGGCTTCTTTTTTGGATAAGCGCTGCTGTTGTTCCCATACTTTGGCATTGGTGCCCATTAGGTTTTGGATGTGATGGCCTACTTCATGGGCGAGTACATAGGCAATAGCGAAGTTTCCTTCTTCTGCGCCAAAACGCTGGTGAAGTTCTTCAAAGAAGCGCAAGTCTATGTAAATTGTTTGATCTGCCGGACAATAGAACGGACCTACACTGGCTGTGGCATGACCACATTCGGTTTGTACTTCATCATCAAAAAGATTCAAAGTAGGCTCTTGGTAGATTTGCCCCATTTGATCAAAAATGCCGTGCCATACATCTTCTGTATAAGCAAACATATACGAAATCATTTTCCCCATTTCCTTTTCTTCTGAAGAAAGGGTACGTGTTTCTACTTGCTCTGTTGAGTTTCCTTGATTTAATTGTTCTAAAACTGGTGCAATTTGTTGCCCTGTTTCACCGCCAAATACAACGAGTAACATCGCGATGATTCCAATTAATCCACCGCCAATAGCCGTTTTACCAGCCATTGATTTTCCTCTATTGTCTCGTACGTTTTTGCTTGGTCTACCGTTTTCCCATTTCATAAGAGATCCCTATTTTTTCGTAAATGTATGAAAAAAGATAGAGATTGGAAATGGGGGATGGTAAATGGTGAGTGGTGAATGGTGAGTGGTGAGTGGTGAATGGTTAGTGGTGAGTGGTTAGTGGTTAGTGGTTAGTGGTGAGTGGTTAGTGGTGAATGGTTAGTGGTGAGTGGTGAGTGGTTAGTGGTGAGTGGTTAGTGGTGAGTGGTTAGTGGTGAGTGGTTAGTGGTTAGTGGTTAGTGGTTAGTGGTTAGTGGTTATGGTTATGGTACATACAACTTACAACTTACAAAGTACAACTTACAACTTACAAAGTACAACGAGCATCTACCATCTCCATAAAAAAAGCTTCCCGAGGGAAGCTTTTTTTTATGCCATTGTAGTGAAGACGTTTTGCACGTCATCATCTTCTTCAATCTTTTCTAATAATTTGTCTACATCTGCTTGTTCTGCTTCTGATAGCTCTTTTGTAACTTGTGGAATACGGTCAAACCCTGAAGATAAGATTTCGATGCTTCTGCTTTCCAATTCTTTTTGGATTGCACCAAAACTTTCAAAAGGAGCATAGATCATAACACCATCCTCGTCTTCAAATATTTCGTCGATTCCAAAATCGATTAGTTCCAATTCAAATTCTTCTAAATCTCTGTTAGGGTCCGTAGGGATTCTAAAGTTACAGGTATGATCGAACATAAATTCTACCGAACCTGAAGTACCTAGGGTACCGTTACACTTATTGAAATAACTTCTGATATTGGCAACAGTACGGTTGTTGTTATCTGTAGCACATTCGATTAAGAAAGCGATTCCATGTGGACCATAGCCTTCGAACATTACTTCTTTATAGTTTTCGGTGTCTTTATCCGTTGCACGTTTTATTGCACGCTCCACGTTTTCTTTCGGCATATTCGCTGCCTTAGCGTTTTGCATGACTGCACGTAATCGAGAGTTTGTTTCAGGGTTAGGTCCGCCTTCTTTAATAGCCATTACAATATCCTTACCAATTCTCGTAAACGTTTTTGCCATAGCAGACCAACGTTTTAGCTTACGTCCTTTTCTAAATTCAAACGCTCTTCCCATAATAATTTATAACTTGATTTAATTGTGCAAAAATAAAAGATAAAAAAAATATATCATAAAAAAGAGGGGCTTATTTTAAGCCCCTGATTTCTGATTGAATTATTTTTTGTAAAAGGGTGTTTTCACCACTTTTGCTTCAACGTCATTTTTTCTAATGCGGATATAGATTGCGCTACCTTCTGCTGCATGCTCAAGCGTAACATAGCCCATTCCGATTCCCTTTCCTAAAGAAGGTGACATCGTTCCAGAGGTAACTTTTCCAATGATCGTACCAGCTGCATCTACAATTTCGTAGTCGTGTCTTGGAATTCCTTTTCCTACTAATTCGAATCCTACTAATTTATTTTTCAGACCTGCTTCTTTTTGTGCTTTTAAGATATCAGCGCTGATGAAGTCTTTGGTGAATTTAGTGACCCAACCTAAACCAGCTTCTAATGGTGAAATTTCGTCGTTTAGTTCATTGCCATATAAGCAATATCCCATTTCTAAACGCAGTGTATCACGAGCCGCTAATCCGATGGGTTTGATTCCCCAGTTAGCACCCGCTTCGAATACTTTATTCCAGATCATTTCGATATCCTCGTTTTTCGCATAAATTTCAAAACCTCCAGAACCTGTGTATCCCGTTGCAGAAATAACCACATCTTTCGCACCAGCGAAAGTATCAATTGTAAAGTTGTAGAATTTAAGTTCAGTTAAGTTTACCGCTGTTAAGCTTTGCATCGCTTCAACTGCTTTAGGACCTTGAATAGCTAGGATAGAATAACTATCAGATAAGTTTTCAATCGTTGCATTTACATCATTATGTTGGTTGATCCATGCCCAATCTTTATCGATATTCGAAGCATTAACCACCATAAGGTATTCACTTTCATTTACTCTATACGTGATGATATCGTCAATTACTCCTCCTTTTT
Source organism: Myroides sp. C15-4 (assembly GCF_050522745.1). Taxonomy (NCBI): domain Bacteria; kingdom Pseudomonadati; phylum Bacteroidota; class Flavobacteriia; order Flavobacteriales; family Flavobacteriaceae; genus Myroides; species Myroides sp. C15-4. The sequence continues at coordinate 25,425 of NZ_JBMVQX010000040.1, forward strand.
CATTTGGAAAGTAACAGTATTGTGCTTTTCCATCTACTAGCGTAGAAGCGTCATTTGAAGTAACTTTTTGGATTAATGGCAATGCATTTGGACCTGATAGTTTGAAAATTCCCATGTGCGATACATCAAATACGCCCACACCATTTCTAACTGTTTCGTGTTCTGCATTTACACCCTCATATTGAACAGGCATTGAAAAACCTGCAAATGGAACCATTTTAGCTCCTAAACCTTCGTGAATGTGATTTAAAGTTACTTGTTTCATCGTGTTGTATATCAATTATAATAATAGCGCTAAAGTAAACTAATTTTATTGGATTTGAAAATAGGAATTTATGTTCAATAAATACACGCTGATATTGAGATATTTATAAGATAATTAAGATAAAATTCGATAGTTTGTGTGGGAATGCTGTATTTTTTTTGAATTTTTGAAAAATACTTTTAAGCTTGGTTTTCAGTTCGTTAGGTTGTATCTTTGCGGTATATTTAAATAAAATAGAAACTATGGAAAAAGGATTAAAAATAGGCGCAATTTTATTGTTATTAGCAGGGATGCTAAGCTTGCCACAAGATTTTTATGAATTGACAAAATTCATCTTAATTGCATTATTCGGGATCCTAGCTTACAATTCACATGTGGAAGCAAATATTAAAGGTACAGGATTGTATATTGCTTTAATTATTTTGTTTCAACCTTTCGTTCCGCTTCCATTTGGAGCAACAGTATGGATGGTATTACACGGTGCAATCGTAGCTTTTCTAGCTGTAACCTTATTTACTACGAAAAGTAAGCTTAGCAAAGCTATTTAATGAAAAGTTAAAAAACAAGAAATATTTTAAAAAAAGTCATTCGCAAAGCGAATGACTTTTTTTTTGGAAAAGGGAGATGAGAAATGGGAGAAGGGTGATTTTTTCAATAAAAAGACAATTCGCTGGTTTTTTACTCGGTGTATCTCACCTAGTTTATATTTTGTTTTAGTGTTCGATGAACCTACACTTCGTTTCGGTGTATCTCACCTAGTTTATATTTTGTTTTAGTGTTCGATGAACCTACACTTCGTTTCGGTGTATCTCACTGCGTTTACATTTGTTTTAGTGTTTGATGAATCTATAATTTGTTCTTTGTGCGTATTAACGTATTCACAGATCACTTCTCACCACTCACCAATCATTAATTTTTTCTGTTTTATATGTTAAATAGAAGTTTATAGAAATTGTAAGTCTTGTTTTTTTACTAATATTTAATTTTTTTTATAATTTTTATATTAAAATATTTTATTATTAGTTTTTTTTAGTATATTGCATAGGGTAAATAAATGTATTACTGTATTTTTTATTAGTTGTTAAAAATGAGTATTTAGTCGTTCTTTTTTACTTTGTGGGGACTTGGTTTTAGAATTGAACAAATACGAAAAAAACAAAAGAGGCTGTCTGTTTAGATAGCCTCTTTTATTTTTAAGTGATTGGTTATTGGTGAACCGTAATCTGTAAACTCAACTGTAGACCGTTAACTGTCAACTATATTATAACGTAGTGTTTTTCAGGCGCAATGAGTTGGCAATAACCGAAACCGAGCTAAAGCTCATTGCAACTGCTGCAATCATGGGAGATAATACAATGCCAAAAACGGGGTATAAAATACCTGCAGCAATGGGAATACCAATACTGTTATATACAAAGGCAAAGAATAAGTTTTCCTTGATGTTTTTCATCACGTTATGACTCAAACGAATCGCTTGGGGAATTTTGTCAATTTCTCCTTGTAAGAGGGTAATTTCCGCACTTTCAATCGCTACATCTGTTCCAGTACCCATGGCAATACCTACATTCGCTTGGGCAAGGGCAGGAGCATCGTTAATTCCATCACCAGCCATAGCGACAATTTTTCCTTCACTTTGCAGTTTCTTAATTGCATTGAGCTTATCTTCTGGTAGTGCTTCCGCAAGAAATTGTTGAATCCCCAATTGTTTAGATACCGCTTGGGCTGTATTGTGATTATCACCCGTAATCATGATTACCTCAATACCTTGTTGATGTAGTTTTTCAATGGTAGTAAAGCTCGAAGCTTTGATCTTATCATGCATGACAACATATCCGAGTACCGTATGGCCTTCCGCAATATAAGAGATCGTTTTCCCCTCTTTTTGGATGGCAGTAACTTCCACACGTAATTCGTCGCTTATTGTCGCTTGTAAAGATTCCATTAAGGCTGCATTTCCTAAGGAAATTCGTTTTTTTTCCACGACCCCTTGAATTCCTTTACCCGTAACACTGGCAAATAGTTTTACAGGCGTTAGCGTCAGTTGTTTTTCTTTTGATGCCTGAGTAAAGGCCAAGGCTAAGGGATGCTCGCTATTTTGATTTAACGAGGCGGTAAGATGTAATAAAGCCGTTGCATCATAGTCTGTATGCGTTGATACGATCTTTTCAATGGACGGTTTTCCTTCTGTAAGCGTTCCTGTTTTATCCGTAATTAGAACATTAATTTTATTTGCGGTTTCAAGTGCTTCTGCATTTTTGATTAAGATTCCATTTTGAGCTCCTTTTCCGATGCCCACCATAATCGACATGGGGGTTGCTAAACCTAAAGCACAAGGACAAGCGATAATTAATACCGCTAGTGCATTGATAAACGCATAGGCTAATTTCGGTTCAGGACCTAAGAATTTCCATAAAAGGAAAGTTGCAATAGCAATGATAATTACGGTAGGAACAAAATAAGTCGATACCTTATCTGCCAATTTCTGAATTGGTGCACGGGAGCGACTGGCGTTGTTGACCATCTCAATAATTTGCGCCAATAAGGTGTCTTTTCCAACCTTTTCTGCTTGCATAACAAAAGAGGTGTTGCTGTTGATGGTTCCCGCTACGACTTTGTCCTGCTTCGTTTTTTCTACGGGAATAGGTTCTCCCGTAATCATGGACTCATCAATAGTTGCCTGTCCTTCGAGAATGATGCCATCTACTGGGATTTTCTCTCCCGGTTTTACGCGTAACTTATCGTGTTTTAAAATCGCATCGATGGCTACTTTTTCCTCTACATTGTCCGCGTTGATACGCGTTGCTTCTGTTGGAGATAGTTTGAGGAGCTCTTTAATGGCGCTATTAGTTCTACTGTGTGCCTTAGCTTCCATCACTTGTCCTAACATCACCAAGGTTAAAATCACCGCTACGGATTCAAAATACAGGTGAATGCCATGTTCGCCTTTAAAGTCTTCGGGAAATAAATTGGGAAAAAAGAGGGCAACCACACTAAATAGTAATCCAGCGGCTCCTCCCAATCCAATTAAGCTAAACATATTGAGATTCCACGTTTTAAAAGAAACCCAAGCGCGTTGGAAAAACGTCCAACAGATGTACACCACGGGAATCGTAAAAATCAATTGGATGTAATTGTTGAGGTGCATGGGAATAATCTTGCCAATCGGATCACCAGGTAACATACTTCCCATCGATAGAATGAAAACGGGTAAAGTAAAGAGAATGGCAAATTTTAGTTTGCGCAACATATCGGGATAGGTGGTATCTTCCGGCTCAATACTGATGGTTTTAGCAACTAAATCCATCCCACAAACGGGACAACTCCCCGGTTCATCATAGGTTTTATCCCCCTCACATAGCATCGGACAATAGTAAACGGTTTGTTCGATTTTTGCTGCGGGAATTTGTTCCAAATTCATTCCACAAACCGGACAACCGACATTGCTATCGTAGACCTTATCGCCTTCACATAACATCGGACAGAAATATTTACCCGCTTTATCCGCCATATCAGCTGGAATCTCTTGATGAAAGTGATCTTCCTCACTCAATTCCACAGGAGGTAGTACTTCTTCTGTGCCATCTGCTTGGGTAATAACTTCTTGTAAGATATACTGTCCCTTTTTAAGTAGGGCTTTTTGTAAAGTTAAGGTATCAATATCGTGATGTAAATCGAGAGTTGCTTGTTCGTGCTCCAATGAAACTTCAGCCTGCACACCCTTAATCTCGTTTAAGGTATTTTCTACTTTGGTTCGACAACCATTGCAGCTCATTCCACTTACTTTGTATACTTTTTTCATGCAATTAGGTGTTTTTTTAAAACACTAAGTTCGCTATTTTGTGGAGATTAAACGTTACATAATTTTTGTAAAGGGTTATATTTTTTTAGTTTATGGTTTATGGTTTACGGTCGACAGTTCGCACAAAGCACAACGAGCAAATAACAAATAATAGACAAAAAAACTTCTTATTACAGAAGTTCAGTTTACGCTTTACCTTAGTTTAGTTCGCGCAAAGCACAACGAGCAAATAACAAATAATAAACAAAAAAACTTCTTATTACAGAAGTTCAGTTTACGCTTTACCTTAGTTTAGTTCGCGCAAAGCACAACGAGCAAAT
>NZ_JBMVQX010000041.1:0-29699 GCF_050522745.1 Myroides sp. C15-4
ACAGGGACTCGAACCCTGGCGACCGTTACCAGTCGACAGATTAGCAATCTGCTCCGTTACCACTCCGGCACCTCTCCGTTGCTTTAAGAAGACTTATCTTCTGTAATGCGGATGCAAAAGTAGCACGAGTTTTCGTTGTTTCCAAATATTTACAGCATAAAAATTCAAAAAAAATAACACCGCTGAACAAATCAATTATCTATCAAGCAGATACCGTTTACTTTTTTTTACTTCTTTTTTTCATTTTCTCTTCCGAAACGAGATATTCGATCCTTTTTTTGCGTGTCTTCCCTCTCTTCTTTCTATTTCTTTCTTACTAAAAAATGTTTCAAAAAAGACCAAAAGGAAGATTAATGTTAATATCAACGATTATTTCCCCCTACAATTCTATCAAATAAATTTATAATGTATATTTGTCGTTAACTATAGAATCAAAATAAATCTAACTTAATAAACACTATATATTATGAGTAAAAGAGTAGTAATTGTATCTGCTGCTAGAACGCCAATTGGTAGCTTCTTAGGTTCACTATCTACAGTTCCTGCAACAAGATTAGGAGCAGTTGCAATCAAAGGTGCTATTGATAAAATCAATTTAGATGTAAATTTAGTTGACGAAGTATTAATGGGTAATGTTGTTCAAGCAGGTGTTGGACAAGCTCCAGCTCGTCAAGCAGCTATTTACGCTGGATTGAGCAGTAATGTTCCTTGTACTACAGTAAACAAAGTTTGTGCTTCTGGAATGAAAGCGATCATGCAAGGAGCTCAAGCGATTATGTCTGGAGATGCTGAGGTAGTTGTTGCTGGTGGAATGGAAAATATGAGTTTGATTCCACATTACGTACAGATGAGAAATGGACAAAAATTTGGTCCTACTACGTTAGTAGATGGATTACAAAATGACGGTCTTGTTGATGCGTATGACAATCAAGCGATGGGTGTAGCGGCTGATAACACAGCAAAAGTACACAACATCACAAGAGAAGAACAAGATGCTTTCGCTATCCAATCCTATGAGCGTTCAGCTAAAGCTTGGGAAGAAGGTAAATTTGATATGGAAATCGTTCCTGTTGAGGTTCCACAACGAAGAGGAGAACCAATCATCGTTTCAAAAGACGAGGAGTACTCAAACGTAAAATTAGACAAAATCACAGGATTGCGTCCTGCATTTACAAAAGAAGGAACAGTTACAGCTGCAAACGCGTCAACAATCAATGATGGTGCTGCTGCTGTAGTTTTAATGAGCGAAGAAAAAGCAAAAGACTTAGGTTTAAAACCTTTAGCCTACATCAGAAGTTATGCTGATGCAGCACAAGAGCCAGTTTGGTTTACAACAGCGCCAGCTAAAGCTTTGCCAATCGCATTGAAAAAAGCAAACTTATCGCTTGCAGATGTTGATTTCTTCGAATTTAACGAAGCATTCTCTGTGGTAGGTTTAGCGAATGCTAAGATCTTAGACTTAAATACAGACAAAATCAACGTAAACGGTGGTGCTGTTGCTTTAGGACACCCGTTAGGATGTTCAGGGGCACGTATCGTTGTAACGTTATTAAATGTATTAGAGCAAAACAACGCTAAAATTGGCGCAGCTGCTATCTGTAATGGTGGTGGTGGTGCTTCTGCTATTGTGATTGAAAGAGCTTAATTCTGTTCACAAATAATATTAATGCAAAGATGGGTTTGATTTCTTCAAACTCATCTTTATTTTTGTACCCCAAATAAAAAAGACCTACTATGACGTTTGCCTATTGTAATCTTTCGATTGTCCCCCTACGCGCAGAACCCAGTGATAAAAGCGAATTGGTTTCTCAATTGCTATTTGGAGAATTGTTTACAATACTCGAACAAACAGAAAAATGGTCTAAAATTGAATTGGCTTTTGATCAATATCAAGGCTGGATAGACAATAAACAATTTCAATACATCGACAAGCAGGCTTACGATGCCTTAAATCAAACAGCTCCTATTTACGCTGGAGATTTTGTTGAATTCTTACATTCGGCAGACAATCAATTGATGTCTATTCCACTAGGTAGCAACCTCAACGTACTTAAACACGCTGCTACCAACCCGTTGAAATTTGCTTTTGAAGGTCGTTCTATTACAGGGACCTTCACCAAAAGTCAATTTGTTAAAACGGCATTTATGTATTTGAACGCACCTTACCTGTGGGGTGGAAAAACACCTTTTGGCATTGATTGTTCTGGATTTACTCAAATGGTGTACAAAATTAATGGTCACGTCATTCCGCGAGATGCCTCCCAACAGGCAACAATAGGCGAAGCACTGAGTTTTATCGAAGAAAGTGAAGCGGGTGATTTAGCCTTTTTTGATAATGCCGAAGGCAATATCATTCACGTGGGGATTATTATGGAAAACAACTACATCATTCACGCCCATGGCAAAGTACGCATTGATCGATTGGATCACTTGGGTATTTACAACGTTGATTCAGGCAAACACACCCATAAATTACGCGTAATCAAAAAGATCTTATAGAAAATAAGACGAGCAAACCATTTTAATTTCCGCTATTTACTACAAGCATAAAAAAGCGTATCTTTGCACAAATAAGATATTTTATGCAGACTTTTGAGCAATTTAATCTACCGAAAGCTTTACAAAAAGCCCTAGATGAGCTTCAAATTACTACGCCTACCCCGATTCAAACTAAATCTTTTCCGGTTATTTTATCTGGACGAGATGTGATGGGAATTGCCCAAACGGGTACAGGTAAAACGTATGCTTATTTACTTCCCATTTTAAAACAGTGGAAATTTGCCCACGTGGATACACCGCGCGTTGTGATTATTGTTCCAACCCGTGAGTTAGTTGTTCAAGTTGTTGATGAAGTGAATAAACTAACACAGTATATGTCCATTCGCTCTTTGGGCGTCTATGGGGGAACCAATATCAATACCCAACGCAAAGCCGTGTATGACGGAGTTGATATTTTAGTGGGAACACCAGGCCGTATGATGGACTTAGCACTTGATGGTGTTTTGCGCTTCGACAACCTTCAAAAATTAGTTATTGACGAATTTGACGAAATACTAAACTTAGGTTTTAGAACTCAACTGACTTCTATCTTAGCCATGATGCGTAACAAAAAACAAAATATTTTGTTTTCAGCTACCATGACCGAAGAGGTAGATGAAGTATTGGAAGACTTTTTTGATTTTCCTGAAGAAGTTTCCCTAGCTGCTTCTGGAACTCCCTTAGAAAAAATTGATCAACAAGTGTATCACGTTCCCAACTTCTACACGAAGATGAACTTACTGATGGACTTATTGCGAAATAAAGAAGAGTTCAACCGCGTACTAATTTTCATCAACAGCAAGCGTTTAGCCGATATTGTGATGGAGCAATTAGAAGAGGCATTTCCTGAAGAATTTACAGTTATTCACTCGAATAAATCGCAAAACTTCCGTTTGCGTTCTATGGCTGAATTTCAAGCCAATATATTAAGAGGATTATTGACGACAGATATCATGGCACGTGGATTGGATATTTCTGATATTAGCCACGTTATCAATTTACAGTTTACTGATTCTCCAGAACAATACATTCACCGTATAGGACGTACTGGACGTGCAGATAAAACGGGTATTGCCATTTCATTTGTTGACCCAAAAGAAGAGGAAATGTTACTCGAAGCAGAGTCATTGATGGAAAAAGAATTGCGTCTAATGGAGATTCCTGCTACTGTTGAGATTTCTGACCAATTAATGGAATTTGAAAAATCGAAATTAAAGGCCAAACAATTGGTAAAGGTGAAAAAGCCAGTTGAAAAAGGAGCGGCCTTTCACGCCAAAAAAGAAAAGAACACCAAAGTCAACTTGGGTGGTCCTGGAAAGAGAAAACCGAGAAAAACAAAGCCAAGAAACCGTGCAGTTGATGCCAAAAGAGCGGCAAAGAAAAAGAAAGACTAAAGAATTACAAAATAAAAAAGCCGAATATAACACGTTATATTCGGCTTTTTCTATTTTATATGTTTGTTTATTTCTTTGATTTTCCAGCCAAACTCAAAACAATAAATCCTAATAATCCCCCTAAACCAGAAGCGATTAGAATTCCTAATTTCGCTTGACCAGGGAACTCTGGATGTAGCTTAATATCGAAGGCTAATTCAGTCACAAACAGAGACATCGTAAATCCAATAGAGGCTAACAATCCCAAGCCAAACAAGTTTTTATAGGTCATCCCTGCAGGCATCTTCGCTACACCTAATTTAATAATCAAGGCTGTTAATCCGAATACACCCAACACTTTTCCAACTAGTAATCCTAAGGCTACACCTAAGGTTACTGCACTTAATCCTTCTCCACCTCCCATACTAATTGGAATGGCTGCATTTGCCAAAGCAAAAACAGGCATAACAAAGAATGCTACAAAATTGTGCATGCTGTGTTCTAAGCGAATTGCAGGCGGCAAGCTGTTTTTAGCTAAATCTTGAATTTCACCCACACAATCCATTTGTTCTCCAGTTAAAGTTGGAATCTTATCATTTGGGTCAATGCTATTAAATCTAGCTTTAAGCTGATCGAGTTTTTTGCGGAAGAACGGTTCGTGAATCTTAGCCGTTGACGGAATAGCAAAAGCGGCTAATACAGCAGCAATTGTGGCGTGAACTCCAGACAACATAAACGCTAACCAGATTCCACCAATACCAATAATCGCATAGTAAATCGTATTTCGAATTCCCAATAGGTTACTAATAATCAACAAACCAAAAAAGCCTAAACCAATTCCTAGATTAACCAGTGATAGTTGTTCGGTATAGAAAATAGCGATCACCATAACTGCCCCTAAATCGTCTGCAATAGCTAAAGCAGTTAAAAACACTTTCAAAGACGTTGGTACTTTATCTCCTAATAAGTAGAGTACGCCTAATGCGAAAGCGATATCTGTTGCCATCGGAATTCCCCATCCGTGTGCTGCATCCGTTCCTGCATTGAAAATAGCATAGACAGTAGCGGGTACAACCATACCGCCTATCGCTGCAACAATAGGTAGCATTGCTTTTTTAGGAGAAGACAACTCACCTGTGGTTAACTCTCTTTTTAACTCCAAGCCAACAACAAAAAAGAAAATAGCCATTAATCCATCATTCACCCAATGTTTTAATGAGTGATTTAATGAAAAATCATTAAAGGAAAAAGCAATGTGATTTTCTTCCCAAAAAGCGGTGTATTGATCTGCCCAAGCAGAATTCGCCATAAATATAGCTATCAAGGCAGCAATAAATAATATAATCCCTCCAGATGTAGACTTTTGCATAAATTTATTTACAGGCGCAACAATCCACTTATCTGCTGGTGTCAACTTTAAATTATCTTCCATTTCTTTTGAGTTTGTATAAATATTTAATAACAAATATAGTTTTTCACTACCTTTTATCCAAGCAAACTTCTAATTTTTAAAAATTCTTCATTTAAAACACAATCTTAATTTTGTTATAAATATACCTTTTTCCTAAGCAAAACAAGGTTTAAAATAACAATACCTAATTTCTTATTTCTTTTCTTGAGAACTAATAAACAAAAAATCATTTTGAACGCTAATTATATAAAAACACTTTTACTGTTTTTTTATTCAAACAACTAGGAATAAAAAAACGCTATTCTCAATAAAAAAATAGCGTTTCGATTTTTACATCGCTAACTTCAAGGTTTCTCCTTCAACAAATACTCCTTTAGAAGAGGTAATAGTAATCTTTTGTTCTGCCGTATAGCCCAAGGTTTCTCCAGGTTGAAATACTACATCGCTTCCTATTACATACGAACATATATTTACTAAGAATCCATATAGTTCATCTAAGGCTAAAGGCGAATCCACTACCTCAATTTCTTGTTTGCCAAATGCAGATAACCCATAGGTGTAGATACTATTTCCTTCTGCTGTTGAACGCAGACCAATATAGATCCACAATGGAACAACTACTTTTCCTTCTTGTAATTCTTGCTCATACTCTAAATATTGTTCACGAGGAATCAATAAGGTTTGACTTCCTTGATACACACCTACACAAGCCGGTGTAGTCGCCATGATAGCGAATAAAATACGCGACAACAAAAGATGACGTTCCACAATATCCATGGAACCACTCACTACAGAAACAATCGCGTGACTATCTACATCTTGGATATCCTCTACTACACTTTGCCAATTATATGCATATTGCGCGCTGTTCTGAACATCATCAGGAGGAATAGGCGCAGGCATAAAAGCGATAGCGAACATCGTTCCCTGAGTGGTTAACACAGCGGTTGTATCATCGTAATCCTGTCCCTCTATTTCATATCCCCAAGTTTGTGTAAGATAGGCTAATACTTTCTCAATACTGTATTTCTCACCTTTTTCAAACATGGGCATAGCTAACAAAAGAGGTCCCTCTTGTTCATTGCTTTCTATCGCTGTTTCTTTTACAGCTTCGGGCTTGTTTTTTTTGCCCCAAGTAAATAATCCCATTCTAGCTTTTTTTAGTTACTCAAAAATACACAATACGGAATATATTCCGTGACTTTTACCGAATTATTATTTGGTAATTTCAGCTATCTTCCACTTCACTTTACGCAAGGATACTGTCAAAAACACAGCAGAAATACAATGCTCTTGCACGATTGAGTTCTCTTTTATAATTCGGTAAAAAACCGAGATAAAAGAGAAGATTTCAGTATATTTGTACTTTGATAAAATGGAAGTATGGATACAATCTTAGACAAAAATATACAACCACAGGCCAAACCAAAATGGTTGCGTGTAAAATTGCCTACAGGTAAAAAATATACTGAATTAAGAGGGTTGGTAGACAAGTACAAGTTACATACCATCTGCACCTCGGGTAGTTGTCCGAATATGGGAGAATGTTGGGGAGAAGGAACAGCTACGTTTATGATTTTAGGTAATATCTGTACGCGTTCATGCGGTTTCTGTGGAGTAAAAACGGGACGTCCAGAAACGGTAGACTGGGATGAACCAGACAAAGTGGCTCGATCAATAAAATTAATGAATATCAAGCATGCTGTACTAACCAGTGTGGATCGTGATGACTTAAAAGATGGGGGGTCTATCATTTGGGCAGAAACAGTAAAAGCGGTACGTCGTATCAGTCCTGGTACAACAATGGAAACGTTAATCCCCGATTTTCAAGGAGAAGAACGCTTATTGGATCGCATTCTAGAAGTAGCACCTGAAGTGATTTCACACAATATGGAAACCGTTCGTCGTTTAACGCGAGAAGTTCGAATTCAGGCCAAATACGACCGTAGTTTAGCGGTGCTGAAATACTTAAAAGACAATGGCGCAAAACGCACCAAGTCGGGAATTATGCTTGGATTAGGCGAAACAGAAGAAGAAGTGATCCAAACCATGCATGATTTAAGAGCTGTTGGATTAGACGTAATTACAATTGGTCAATATTTACAGCCAAGTAAAAAACACTTACCCGTAAAGGAATTCATTACACCTGAGCAATTCAAAAAATACGAAGAAATTGGATTAGAATTAGGTTTCAGACACGTTGAAAGTGGTGCACTTGTGCGTTCATCATACAAAGCTCAAAAACATATTTTATAATTATAATATTGATGGTCGCCTTTAAGCGACCATCTGCATTTACAACCAATGAAAAAAATTAACGTTGCGATTAATGGATTCGGACGCATTGGCCGAAACCTCTTTAAATTATTGCTCAACCACCCTGTCATTGACGTTGTTGCTATAAATGATTTAGCTGATGTGCAAACCATGGCACATTTAGTAAAATACGACAGCATTCACGGTATCTTACAAGCCGAGGTTACCTATGATGCTGATCACTTAATTATCAACCAACAAAAGATCCCCTATTTTCGTGCAAAGGAAATTTCTGATTTGCCCTGGGCTTCATTGGAGGTGGATTATGTTGTTGAATCAACGGGAAAACGCAAAACCACAGCCTTGCTAGAAGAGCACCTCAAACAAGGAGCAAAACGCGTTATATTATCGGTTCCACCTGAAGATAATGAAATAAAAACCATCGTATTAGGAGTAAACGAACACATTTTAACAGGTGAAGAACGCATCATTTCCAATGCAAGTTGTACAACAAACAATGCGGCTCCAATGGTGAAGATCATCAAAAAATTATGTGGTATGGAACAAGCCTATATTACAACGGTTCACTCCTACACGACAGATCAAAGTTTACACGATCAACCCCATAAAGATTTGAGACGAGCGCGTGGTGCTGCACAATCTATTGTGCCAACAACAACAGGTGCTGCCAAAGCCTTAACCAAAATTTTCCCAGAATACGAAGGAAAAATTGGCGGTGGTGGAATTCGCGTTCCCGTACCTGATGGATCTTTAACCGATATTACCTGCTATGTAAAACGCGAAGTAACCATCGAAGAAATTAATCAAGCCTTCAAAGAAGCTGCTGAAAATGAGCTAAAAGGAATTTTAGCCTATACAGAAGATCCAATTGTTTCTGTTGATATTATTGGCAATACGCACTCTTGCTTATTTGATGCTCAATTGACTTCTGTCATCGATCGTATGGTTAAAGTAGTAGGTTGGTATGACAATGAGATCGGCTATTCTTCTCGTTTAATTGATCTGATCATGTATATAGATCGTCTTAAAAAATAAACACCTAACAAGGAAAAATCTTACAAAACACATTGTAAAAATAGGATATAAAAAAATAGGACTCATAAAGAGTCCTATTTTTTATTTTAAGTTTGCTAGTACCTTATTTCTTCTCTTGAAGTTTTTGGCTCATATCCATAGAAATAGCAGAACGCTCCATTAATAGTTTCCCTGCCATTGTTTCTACAACAACTGTTAATTCATTTAACTCAGCAATTCTTCCGTGTAAACCTGATTTAGTTATAATACGATCTCCTACTTTTAGACTAGCTTCGTACTCCTTTTCTTGTTTCATCTTTTTTTGTTGCGGGCGAATCATAAAAAAATAGATCGCAACAAAAATAAGAATCATGGGTAAAAATTGTTGTATTCCTTCCATAAAATATAAGTATTAAAAAATTAGTTTGCCGGAGCGACGTTCGCTTTGATTGTTAGGAACTCCTCTCCTTTTTCTGTATTCGTTGTTAAAGTAACGGTCTTTTGTTGTTGTCCTACAGCACCCGTTTGAAATCTCACTTTTAATTTTGATGATTCTCCTGGTTTAATAGGTGTTTTTTGATACTCAGGTACTGTACATCCGCAAGTAGCACGAGCGTCAATAATAACTAAATCCGCATCTCCTGTGTTAGTAAAGTTGAATTCAGTTTCTACTGCTTCATTATTTCCAATTGATCCGAAATCATGAGAAAGTTCAGCGAATTCCATTTTTGGCGTTCCATGATTTTTTTTATCTGCAGCGTTTTGTTCTACTTTAGCTACACTTTCTTCACTGATACGACTTGATGCCTCATTCTTTTTACAAGCGGTCATGCTTAACAATGCTACACAAGACAAGATAAATATTCTTTTCATCGATTATAGTTATTAAAGTTATTTAGTCTTACAAAAGTCCTTTTCCAATTTTATTTAAGCGGCCTTGCGTTTCTAGTTCTTTCGAAATATTATCAAGGATACCGTTGATAAATATACTACTTTTTGGTGTAGAATATTCTTTTGCTAGTTCTAAATATTCATTTATTGTTACTTTCACTGGGATGGAAGAGAAACGCAACATTTCACAAATTGCCATTTTCAAAATAATAATATCTAAGGCAGCAATGCGTTCTATATCCCAATTTGGTGTTTTTCCGTCGTATTCTTTAGCAAATTCAGCTCCATTTAAAACCGTTCTACGGTATAAATCAACAGCAAAATCTTTGTCTTCTGAATCTTTGAATACTTTAGGTACAAAAAAGGCTTGTTCTACATTCTTTAGTTGTCTCAACTGCTTTTGAATCAAAGTATTAACAACCGGCAAATCATCTACCCACGTTAATTTGGTATCCTCTAAGAAATCGTATATTTTCTCGTTTGGCGCCAAAATTTCAGTGTATAGATCCACAATAAAATCTTGGTCTTCCTTAAACGAACGCGTCGACGATTTCATATAGTCTTTGTACAGCTGGCTTGCCTTCACCTCATCCAACATCAATTGAACATAGTGATCTTTTCTTTGCCAATACACCATACTGCGCTCTTCCACTTTATTGCTAATAGAAGTAGAATTACTCAATAACTCAAGGACTTGGTTTTCGATAAACTTCTTGTTTGGATTGCGTTCTTCCGATGTAGCTAAATGTTTTTTCTGAGAAATTTCGATGTATTCTTCTTCTTTTTTTCGAATTTCTATCAGGAGGGTTAGCATAACTAAGTATAACTCTTGTATACTATCCATGCTGTGGTTTAAAAATTTCTCACCAACTTGAACTTGGTCAGAATTACTTTGGTGCAGAGCATAAAGCGTCTGCATAACCTTGATACGAATGTGTCTTCGATTTAACATGCTACTAAAGAACTTAAAATGATTTGAATTTTTATTTCAGCCGACAAAGGTAACAAATAATATTTCTTATCAAACTAAATCACGCGATTGATCGCCTACTTTTAACTTGTTTTTAGAAAGTAGCGGGACAATTTCATTTAAATATAAAAAAAACGAGGTCCGTAGTCCTCGTTTCTCGATTTAATTAAAGGTATTGAATAGTGAATCTACCTCTTTTGACAATACATGTAGTTTCAACTTGCATTTCTTGATTTTTTGCTAATCAAAACTTGCTTTTTCAGCACGTCGATCAGCTTCTGACGCATTTTCTGCTTTACCAAATTTCCAGTAAGAGTAGGCATAAAGCTCATCCTTCGTCCAGTTTTTCTCTTTACGCAGGAAATTACGCAATATTTTTACCGTAGAAAATTCGGCTGCTACATAGGCAAACTTTGACTCCATTTCTCCTTGTTCTTCAATATAGGCCAATGCTTTTTCTGCCAATACGGTACTCTGACCGGGCGTTGGATTAATCACCCATTCAATAGAGGCATCTGCCTTGGTTACTAAAGGCTGCATATCTTCTTTGGTTTCTACTTCAATAAAAGCTTGTACGTGTGCATCTGCTGGCAAATCTTCCAAAATAGCACCCAATACTGGAATAGCTGTTCCATCTCCTACTAAAATATAACGATTTGCCACGGGATAAAGTTCGGAAGCTTCTGTTCCCATAGCTACCCCTAATTCCGCTCCTATAGGCGCTTGAATCGCCCATTTCGAAGCAGGTCCCTCATCGCCATGTGCTACGAAATCCACATATAATTCATTCTTTTCTAAGTTAATTCCTCTATGCGTGTAGGTACGCACACTTGGACGAATCGCATCATCCATTGGTACCCATTGCCCTTTTTCATAATCAAACTCAGGTAAATATACCTTTGGACATCCCTCAGGAGCCAAAAATATTTTGTTGTTTACCCCTATTGTCGTGCGACTAAACTTTTGCACGTCTTTTCCTTCTAAGGTGATGCGTATATAATGTGGGGTGATGTACGTTCTTTCTTTTAGTGTAAATAAACCTCGATCTACATTTTTCTTTGCCATATATCCTTTTATTTATAAAAAATCAATTCTTTTATCCAGTTGTAAGAGAGACAAATATAACTTTTTTAAATTAGATTAAGTATAAATAATATCGCTGCCATTGAAAAATCCAATACAATCCTCTTTTTACCTCCTACATAAAAAGCCTTAACAACGTCCTAAAACCAAAAAATGTTTTTCCCCTCTTTGATTAATTTCTATTTTTGCTAAAAATATAAAAGCACAGATGTTAATTATTGGAATTGCAGGAGGAACAGGAAGCGGTAAAACGACCGTAGTTCACCAAATCATGAACGAACTACCTGAAACAGAAGTAGGTATCATATCCCAAGACTCGTATTACAAAGCAACGGATAATCTTAGTTTGGAGGAAAGAACTTTAATCAACTTTGATCATCCAAGATCGATTGACTTTGATCTTTTGGTTCAACACCTCAAAGAATTAAAAGAGGGACATAGTGTAAATCAACCCGTTTATTCTTTTGTGAAGCACAATAGAACGGATGACTATATCCTAACACATCCTAGAAAAGTAATGATTGTTGAAGGAATCCTAATCTTGTGTAATCCAGAATTACGTGAATTATGTGACATTAAAATCTTTGTACACGCCGATTCGGATGAGCGCTTGATTCGCCGTTTAAAACGCGATATAGCCGAACGCGGTCGCGATATGATCGAAGTTTTAAATCGCTATCAAAACACATTAAAACCGATGCACGATCAATTTATAGAGCCATCAAAAGCCTATGCGGATATCATTATTCCCAATGACACGTATAATACTGTGGCAATTGATATTGTTCGTACTGTAATTAACGAGAAAATAGGTTAACTTTATACCACATAAATAATAATGCCAATGGATTCTAAAAGTATGCTTCGCAAATTACGATACATCCGAATAGTAAAAAACCCGTTTTTTTTGATAACCATTGGTTTTATTGTTTGGATCGTATTTTTTGACAGCTATTCGCTTATTGAACATCATGCCATTGATCAAGAAATTGATAAAATGGAAGAAAAAAGAGAATACTTTCAAAATGAAATTGACAAGGACAAGCAATCCATCAAAAACTTGAAAGATGGCGATGCGATCGAGAAATACGCCAGAGAAAAATATTATATGAAGCGAGATAATGAAGATATTTTTATCATTGAATTTGATACCTTATCTTCTTCGTAAACCTGACATTTTAGTACTATGAATCATCAACTTTTCGACGAATTTACTTCCATTCCTTCTAAGCAATGGAAAAATAAAATTCAATACGAACTGCAAGGAGCTGATTACAATGAAATGCTAGTTTGGGAAAGTTTAGAAGGGATCAAAGTACGTCCATTTTACCATGGAGATGAAAATCAGTCAATTCCCGTTTCTACTAGCAGTTCACAATGGTCTGTGGTACACTCGATCTACGTACACGACATTGAAAAATCCATCCACAATGCAAAAACGGCTTTACAAAAGGGCGCAGAGGTTCTCTATTTCACCCTGACCAATACAGCTGTGGATGTAACTGCACTTCTAGGTGTTTTACCCAAAGAAGGAACGTATTTATTGCGCTGTCACTTTTTAGATCAAACCTATATCAAAAATCTTGCGCAATGGACCAGTGAACAACACTATACCCTGCACCTGATGATTGATCCTATTCATCAATTAATTACAGCAGGAAATTGGTTTCACAACCTCAACCAGGATTTTACAACTCTTGATGCATTAGCCCAACAGTACACATCCGTTAACCTGACAATTGATACCAAAGCGTACCAACAAGCGGGAGCTACTATCATTCAACAGCTGGCTTATGCTTGCAATCACTTCAATGAGTATCTTTCTAGAGTAAAAACACTACAACAGCCCGTTTTTATTGAAGTTGCTGTTGGTTCAAATTACTTTTTTGAAATTGCCAAACACAAGGCATTCCGCTTGTTATTTGAATTAATTGCACGAGAATACGCCTGTACAGACTTAACGGTTAAAATTATCAGTACGCCTACAAAGCGAAATAAAACACTCTATGGCGCATCAGTAAATGCCCTACGCTCAACAACCGAATGCATGAGTGCTGTTTTAGGAGGTGCCGATTTTATTTGTAATTTACCCCATGATGTACTGTATCGAAAAGAAAATTACGCCAGTCAACAAATAGCAAGGAATCAACTCCTTTCCTTAAAGAAGGATAGCCATTTTGACGCGGTAGACAATCCCACAGCTGGAGCCTATTATATAGAAGAACTCACCAAGCAACTGGCAGAAAAAGCACTGGAGATCATCAAACAGATCGAACAAGCAGATGGATTAATCACTTCCTTTCATCAAGGGACGATTCAGCGTAAAATAGCAGAATCCGCAGACAAGGAACAGGATTGGTTTAATACGCAAAAAGAACTACTTGTTGGCAGCAATATACAAGCCAATCCCAAGGAGAAAATACAAACGCAATTGGAACTCTTTCCCTTTGTCAAACAAAAACCACGCAAAACACTACTGGCTCCTTTATTGGAAAAACGCCTAGCAGAAAGCTACGAACAACATAGATTAACAGCGGAAAATAAATAAGCGTATTCGTTATGAAAAGAAAGGATTTACAACATTTGAAAATAGATTCTACTCTATTCGAAACACCATCAGATTCCACTGTAACAACAACAGTTGAGGGAATTGCTATTCAGAAACAATACAGCGAAGAAGCGATTAAAGCTTTAGAAGATATTGATTTTGCAGCGGGATTTGCTCCTTTTATACGAGGGATTTCTCCTATGATGTATGTACAGCACCCTTGGCAAATGAATCAAGTACCTCAAAACACATCCCTAGAAAAAGCAAATCAAGTTTATCGCAATCAAGTACAGCAAGGACAAAAGGAAATAACTCTTATTGCTCATACCACACCATCGACGGAAATAGAAAAAACGCAACCTAGCCTACATTCCATTGATGACATGAAAGTACTTCTTGCGCAACTTCCCCTTGATGAACTAGCGGTTGCGCTTTATTCAGGTGGCTCGATTGTCCCGCTATTGGCTTGTTATTTAGCAGCAGCTGAAGAATTGGGGTTTGAAGGTCAGCGTTTATCAGGCCATCTACACAGTGATCTACTATCACCTATCCTATCAACAAAGGGCACCTTTTCACTTGAAAAAGCAAACAAAGTGGCTTTGGATACCCTCAGTTATTTGCATCAGCATCATCCTAATTTCAATGGGGTATCCCTGTCCAATACGGCTTTGAAAACATGTAATCTCACAGCTGATCAGGAACTAGCCTATAGCTTAATGCTGGGAATTGATTTGCTACAACAAGCAGGCAAACAAAATATTCCCTTAGACTATATAGCAACCCATCTTTCGTATACTTGGGCTTTAGGCTCTAATCATTTTATCGAAATAGCCAAGATGCGAGCGGCACGAGGGGTTTGGTCTACCTTACTTCAACCGTTCAACCTCAAGGATGAACAAGCTTCAGCTCTCTCCATTCGCGCCCAAACCTCAGTCTTACATCCTGAGTTTACTGGATCGATGGACAGCTTAGGTCAAACGACTGTACAAGCGACTGCAGCTATTTTTGGAGGAACACAAGCCTTGCACTTACAACTCCCTCCAACAGCATCCACCCAACTGACTGCAGGTCAAATGCAGCGTTTCTTAGTGGAAGAAATTAAAAGCTGTAAAACGATTGATCCATGGGCAGGAAGTTATTTTATAGAAAAAACTACCCTCGATATCGCTGAAAAAACAATAAACCTCATTCAAACCATAGCGAATCAAGGCGGTATTCAGCCCGTACTAACTGCTCTTTTACAATCACAACACAAAGGATCCAAATCAGAAGCAACTGAAACGAAAACAACACAGCTGAACCCTCGCAAAGCAGTAGAAGATGCTTTGGCAAAACTCTCGCATAGTGTACAAACCCAAGGAAAAAATGTATTGGCCTTGGCTATTGAAGCGGCCAAAGCACGCGCAACCCTTGAAGAAATCCACCAAGCGATAGTAAACTAACCATCTAACGTACAATTAATTAGAAATAACAAATCAGGCTTTTTTTATCTGTATTTCATTAATTCCCATCAAATCGCGTACCTTTGTCCGATACTATATGCACAGGTTATGACATTTGAAGATTTACAACTGAATAAAAATATTTTAAGAGCAATTGAGGAGCTAGAGTATCAAACGCCTACGCCCATTCAGCAGCAAGTGATTCCCTTGGTTTTACAAGAAAAGGACGTCATTGGTTGTGCACAAACGGGAACGGGAAAAACAGCTGCCTTTGCCATGCCAATTCTCCACTATTTACACCGTTTAGGCAATACCAAACGCACAAAAAACGCACGTGTATTAGTGATAACTCCAACCAGAGAATTAGCACAACAAATAGCTGATAACTTCGCGCTTTATGCCAAATACACCAATGCAACCCTAATGACTATTTATGGAGGTGTTTCAAGCAAACCTCAAATTGAACAGTTAAACAAAGGCGCTGATATCATTATAGGAACACCAGGGCGTCTTTTGGATCTATACAAACAAAAACAACTAAACCTCGATCACCTTCACTTTTTGGTACTGGATGAAGCGGATTTAATGTTGGATATGGGCTTTATTGACGATGTAAAAAAGCTGATTCAAGTTACCCCAGATAACAGACAAACCCTATTGTTCTCTGCAACAATGCCTTTACCTATTCGAGAATTGGCGCATAACTTTCTCAAACAACCACAATACGTTGCTGTTGATGCGATTTCATCTAGCGCCAAAACAGTAAAACAACAGGTGTATTTCGTAGAAAAAGGAGACAAGAAAAAACTGCTATACCACCTCATTCGCAATCAAAAACTAAGTGATGTTTTGGTATTCACTCGGACCAAACATGGGGCTGATTCTGTAGTGGAAGCTTTAGAAAAAAATGGCGTACAGGCTGCAGCTTTTCACGGAGATAAATCTCAAAACTTAAGACAAGAAGCACTGGATAGTTTCAAAAATAAAGAGACAAAAGTATTAGTAGCTACTGATATTGCTGCTCGTGGTATTGATATTGATTCACTCCCCGTAGTGATCAACTATGACTTACCCAACATTCCAGAAACTTTTGTACACCGTATTGGGCGTACAGGAAGAGCGGGAAATGAAGGATTGGCTATTTCGTTTTGTGACAAATCGGAGAAGACCTACTGGGATGCAATTGTAAAGTTTACACGTACCCAACCCAAAACTATTTCGGATCATCCCTTTCCATGGAAGGAAGATGCTAAAAAAGGAGATGCAGCCCCTAAAAAGGATTACCGTAATAAGAAGGCAAATTCCCGTAAGTCAGAAAATTCTAAGAAAAATAAAAAACGTTGGTATTAATACCGTTTTAATCCCTGTCATATGAAAAAGACAATCCTCGGTATTGGAATCCTCGGTATTCTCCTGCTTGCTTTTATAAGCCTAGCCAATATACGCGTAGCCTCCAGTACAAAAGCACAGCTGTTTGATACCGTTGATCAAATTCCCCACAACAAAGTAGGACTTGTTCTCGGGACTTCCAAATATCTCAGTGGCGGACAACTAAACTACTACTTTACCTATCGCATAGAAGCTGCAGCACAGCTCTATCACGCGGGAAAGATTGATTTTATAGTGGTTAGTGGAGACAATAGTCGCGAGAATTACAACGAACCCAAAGACATGGAAGAAGGGCTAATTGAACGTGGCGTTCCCAAAGATCACATCTATTTGGATTACGCTGGTTTTCGCACTTTAGATTCTGTATATCGCATGAAAGCCATTTTTAACGAGGATGTTTTCACCATTATCTCTCAGCCTTTCCACAATGAAAGAGCCGTGTACATTGCCAATCATTTGGATTTGCAAACGGTTGGATTTAATGCACAAGATGTGACCCGTAAATATGGATTTAAAACCTTAGTCCGTGAAAAATTTGCCCGAGTCAAAGTACTACTCGACAACCTGACCAATAAAAAACCAAAATATTTAGGCCCTCAAATCCTTATAGGAACTGGGTTAAAACAAGAAAAAGTCGAGTAATTACTCGACTTTTTCTTTTCTTTTTCTTTTTCATTATACGAATAGATGCCAAATTTGGGTGACAACAAAACATACCACTAGGCCAAAAATGATCGGCATAATAGAGGCAACTGTCGTCCATTTCACACTATGTGTTTCTTTATAAATGGTGTAAATCGTTGTGCTACATGGATTATGCAACAAACTAAAAAGCATCAAGTTAACTCCTGTAAGTGTAGTCCATCCCGCCATTTGTAAAATGGTGGCAATCTCGCCATCAGATACTTCAAACATTACTCCTGCTCCTTCTCCAATCGTTGCATCTCCCAAAACCATTGCGGTTAACATTAAGATTGTAGGAATCACAATTTCATTGGCTGGAATCGCTACAATGTAAGCGAGTAAGATCACGCCATTCAATCCAATAAGCATGGCAAAGGGATTTAAACCATCAATCATCCAAAGGGCAATACTCTTATCTGCGATGTAAAGATTACACACCAACCAAATAATTGCTCCTGCGGGTGCAGCAAAAACAACAGCACGCCAAAGTACGATTAACGTTCGATCAATTAAAGAAGTATAGACAGTCTGCCATACTTTCGGAGGACGATAAGGTGGTAATTCTAAGGTAAAGAAGGACGATTCTCCTTTTAGCATTGTCTTAGAAAGCATCCAAGAGGTAAAAAACGTAAACGCAATACCCAATACCACAATACCGACAACAGCTAATGTTGAAACCGTATTAGCTAAATACTTCGGCACTAATGCACCAATGAAAATAGTAGCCATCAGTATTTGAGTAGGCCAACGTCCATTGCACAGCGAAAAGTTATTGGTAATAATAGCGATTAACTTTTCCCGAGGGCTATTGATAATTCGAGTAGCTACTACACCCGCAGCATTACAGCCAAATCCCATACTCATGGTCAAGGCTTGTTTACCATGGGCACCAGCTCCTTTAAAAATACGATCAAGGTTAAAAGCGACCCGTGGCAAGTATCCAAAATCTTCCAATAGGGTAAATAGCGGAAAAAAGATAGCCATCGGAGGCAACATCACAGCGATAACCCAGGCGGTTGCCAAATAAACTCCATCGATTAAAAACCCACTCAACCACCAAGGGAATTGCAAGCTTACAGCAGTATCTTTCAATAAAGGATACAATTGATCCAATAAAAGGTAAGACAAAGCTTCAGAAGGATAGTTAGATCCTATAATAGTCAACCACAAGATTCCACCTAACATCAAAAGCATTAAGGGAAACCCCCAGCGTTTACTCGTAACCACTTGATCAAGGGCGCGATCAATTCGGAAAGCGCGTTGGTTATCATCGGCTTGCACGCGACCTTTTACAATGTTGGAAACTTGTGAAAAAATCGCTCCTGCAACATTATCTGAATAGTCCAATCCCAAGGCTTCTTGGTATTGCTTTGATTTTTCTATAATGGGTAGCATTTGTTCGGGAATAATCCCTTCAGACAAGGCTCCACTTACTAAAGCCGTTTCAATGCTGGGATCTTGCTGAATCAAACGCATAGCAATCCAAGATACACTCGGCATTTGAGGATCAATCGCCAATAAATCAGCAGCAATAGCTTGTACTGCTTTTCGAGAATCTCCAGAAATTCCAGTAATATTTTTTTGTTCGGCTACAAATTTTCCCGTTGCTACTTGATCAATCGCGTGTAATAGATCGGTGATTCCCTCCTTATTTCGCGCTGAAGTTGGAATGACAGGGACACCTAAATCGCGAGATAATCCGCGTACATCAATTTCAACCCCATGGCGTTTAGCTTCGTCCATGAGATTCAAACAAACCACAACTTTTGTTGTAATTTCCTGAATTTGAACAACCAAACTCAAATGGCGTTCCAATCGACCTGCATCAACGACAACTACCGTAACATCAGGTTCGCCAAATAGAATATAGTCCCGTGCTACTTCCTCATCTTCAGAGGTTGACATCAAGGAATAGGTTCCGGGTAAATCAACCAAACGATACGTCTGATCGCCATACGAGAAACTACCTTCTGCACGGGTAACCGTTTTTCCTGGCCAATTTCCTGTATGTTGTTTTAATCCTGTTAAGGCATTAAATATTGTACTTTTTCCTGTGTTTGGATTTCCTGCTAAAGCTACCGCATAATCGTATTTTCCGGATAAATTACCTAGTTTCTTTAAATCTGCTGCTTTATTCAAATCACATAGTTCACAGGCTGAATTTGTGTTCATATGCTGTCCTTTCTTCAAAAATTAATTCTTCTCTTCGAGTAAAACCATTTGGGCATCCTCTTTTCGCAAAGAAATAATCGTATTGTAAATCGAATAGGCAACTGGGTCTTTTAACGGGCTTATGCTGTGTACGGCAATTGTAGCTCCAGCAACAAATCCTAAATCTAAAAATCGCTGATGCACTTCTCTCGGACACTCTTTTGCAATGCCCTTAATCATGCCCTTATTTCCCAGTTTTAAATCCGATAAATTCATTCGTCTACTTTTGTTTAGATGTACAAAATTACAAAATTAGACAAGTCTAACAATAAATTTAGCGTAATTTATACTTTTTAAAAATAAAAAAGAGTAAAAGGAATAATAAATAGGGCTATTGATAAGGGCAAAACCCAGATACCCCTTAAAAAAAGTAAATTTTAAAAGGGAAATGAACAAGATGCAAAAAAACAGGAGATTAAATCGCTTTAAATGCGTTTTCAAAGGGAACACGATGGATTAAACTACGTCCGAGCGTTACTTCATCTGCATATTCCAATTCATCACCAACGGCAATTCCACGTGCGATAGTAGAAGTAATTACTTCGCAATCCTTAATCTGTTTATAAATAAAGAAATTGGTTGTGTCACCATCCATAGTGGAACTCAAGGCAAAAATCAACTCTTTAACTGTACCACCTTTTACTTTTTCTACCAGAGATTGAATATTCAATTGGCTGGGACCAATTCCATCAATAGGTGAAATCTTTCCTCCTAATACGTGATAAATTCCCTTAAACAACTGGGTGTTTTCCAATGCCATGACATCGCGCACATCTTCTACTACACAAATCACTTGTTGATCGCGAGAAGGATTCGCACAAATCTCACAGATTTCAGCATCTGAAATATTATGACAACTACGACAATAAATAATCGCTTGGCGCATTTTATCCAATGCTTGAACCAAACGTGACGTTTGTTCTTCCGGTTGTTTTAATAAATGTAAAGCCAAGCGCAAAGCTGTGCGTTTACCAATACCAGGTAGTTGAGAAATTTCTTCTACTGCTTTTTCTAATAATTTTGAAGGGAAATCCATGGGGCAAAGATATAAAATATACAACTATTTTCCACGTTTTTATGCAATACTCCCTGTCGTATGGACACCAAAAATTGGCCTAAATATCGGATTCACAAACAAAAAAATGCAGTTTCTTTTCACAAAGGGCCATAGCCGTGTATTACTAAAATTTACTTACTTTTGATTTTATACAAATGCAAAACGAACTTGTGCAATGACGCCACTAACTATCCTTCTCATTATCGCTGTTTACTTTGGACTACTAATTGCCATCTCTCATTTCACTAGTAAAAAAGACAGCAGCAATGATGCGTTTTTTAGTGCAAACAAAAACGCTAAATGGTATTTAGTCGCATTTGGCATGATTGGAACGGCTCTTTCTGGTGTGACGTTTATCTCCGTTCCAGGAGAAGTAGGATCTCCCAATGGAGAACAGTTCAAGTATTTTCAATTCATTTTGGGAAATGCCGTGGGATTTATTCTTACTGCTTCTGTTTTGCTTCCTCTGTATTACAAGTACAACCTCGTTTCGATTTATACCTATATTGAAAAAAAACTGGGCTTTTATAGCTACAAAAGTGCCGCTTCTATTTTCTTGCTGAGTCGTACCATTGGATCAGCCTTTCGCCTATATCTTGTGGTAATTGTTTTACAACGCTATGTCTTTGATTACTTTGGCATTCCCTTTTTTGCTACGGTACTCATTGCCTTATTGCTGATCTATGCCTATACGTACAAAGGCGGATTAAAAACCATCATCATTACTGATTCTCTACAAACCTTTTTCTTGGTTTCCTCCGTAATCTTAACGATTATTTTTATCTGTCATCAACTCGATTTATCGGCTATTCAAGCTTTTGAAGCAGTGAAGGAAAGTAATTATTCTAAAATTTTCTTCTTTGAAGATTTTATGGGCAATCGCTATCACTTTTTCAAACAATTCTTGGGTGGAATTTTCGTTACCGTAGCCATGGTAGGACTGGATCAGGATTTGATGCAGAAAAATTTGAGTTGTAAAAACATCAAAGAAGCCCAAAAAAACATGTACTCTTTTACGGCTATCTTTGTTATTGTCAACTTGCTTTTTTTAGGGATTGGCGCATTGTTATACATCTATGCCAACAATCAAGGAATCGAGGTACCTTTAGATGCAGTGACACAAAAACCAAGAACCGATTTACTATTTCCCGAAATAGCCTTTCATCACTTATCTTTGTTTCCTGCCTTAGTCTTTTTATTGGGATTAACTGCTGCTACCTTTGCAACAACAGATTCCGCACTAACAGCTTTAACCACCTCTTTTTGTATTGATTTTCTTCACATGGATAAACAAAAAGATAACCCCACTAATGTTTGGAAAAGAAAACTAGTTCACTTCGGTTTTTCAATCCTGATGTTTTTGGTAATTATCTTGTTTAATGCCATTAATGATGCTTCAGTGGTTAGCATGATTTTTAAAATTGCATCCTATACCTACGGTCCTTTATTAGGGCTATTCAGCTTTGCCATTTTCTTTAAAAACCGACGTGTAAAGGATAAGCTGGTCCCTTATATTTGCTTGCTTGCTCCTTTTGTTACCTTGTGGTTTAGCAACCACTCCAGCGACTTATTAAACGGCTATGTTTTTGACAATGAATTGATCGTTGTCAATGCGTTAATCACTCTCCTACTTCTGTTGTGCAGTAGCTCGCGATCAAAATTGATTCGTGCGTAACAAAACTAATGTGCACGCTTCTTCATAGCCAATATTATTTTGGATCAAACGTTTATAAAACGCTGGATTTTCTGTACCGGGATTAAAAATCACCCGATTGGGTTTTAATTGAATAATGTAGTCATAAAAGTCTTCTTGTCGCTCCGGATTAAGATAAACAGTCACAGTATTGATGTCTGAATACGGAATTAGTTCCGTTTGAATATCCACATCCAATACACGTCCTTTTCTCAATCCATGGGCTACCACTTCGTGTTTATATTCGCGTAACATTCGAATCGCTTGATTGGAATATCGCTCTTCTTTTAAAGAAGCCCCTAATACAATCGTTTTCTTCATGGTTTTTTGTCTTATCTTTACTTTTAAATATACTAAATTATCTTAAATAAAACAAATTATCAATCATTTTAAAATTTAATCTAAACAAAAACATAACACAATGATAAAAATCATGTTTTTATATTAAAAAAAGAAATACATTTGTTAAAGTATAATTGTAATACAGATAACTATGAAAAAGCTATTTCTATCATTATTAGGTGCTGTTTTATTAATGGGTAATACAGCAACTGCTCAAGAAACACCACAAGAGAAAGATTCTTACAAATGGCAAGTACGCCTACGTGGTGTAGGAGTAATTCCTCACAATAGGGCTGACATTGGCGGTATTGGAGGACAAATAGATGTGAATAACAACTTTATTCCAGAGCTTGACTTCACGTATTTCTTTACAGAAAACCTTGCTGCAGAATTAATCTTAGGAACATCTAGACATACGGTTGGAACACTAGGTTCAGATTTAACTCCTGTTGCTGGGCCATCAAATGCAAATGTAGATTTAGGTAGTGTTTGGTTATTACCTCCTACATTAATGGTGCAATATCACTATCCCGTGACAAGTAACTTCAAACCCTATGTTGGAGCTGGGGTGAATTACACGTTTTTCTACAATGAAAAATCAGGAGCTGCGAAAGGAATTTCATATGACAATAAATTTGGTTGGGGATACCAATTTGGATTTGATATCGACATCACAGATAAATTCTTTATCAACGTTGACTTCAAAAAATTATTCTTGAAAACAGACGTAACAGTTGATGTAACGAACCTTAATCCAACAGGTGAACAATTAAAACTACCAGCAAAAGTTAAAATTGATCCTATGTTAATTGGTTTTGGTGTAGGAATGCGTTTTTAATTATTTAATTAATTTTTTCATACTATGTTCCTAGTGGATCCACTAGGAACATTTTTTTTGCTCT
This sequence comes from Myroides sp. C15-4, assembly GCF_050522745.1. Lineage (NCBI taxonomy): Bacteria > Pseudomonadati > Bacteroidota > Flavobacteriia > Flavobacteriales > Flavobacteriaceae > Myroides > Myroides sp. C15-4. The sequence goes on from NZ_JBMVQX010000041.1 coordinate 23,826, forward strand.
GTGTTTTTGTCGACCTTTGCTCTTTTGCAAAAAGAGTCAAACTACATGGATCAACCAATTACCTTTAAAAGGATTAATGCACTTGCTATACCTGCCATTTTTTCTGGAATATCGGAATCAATCATCACCCTAACTGATATTGCTATTGTTGGAAATATAAAAGAAAATAGTGTTGAAGCATTAGGAGCAGTAGGTTTGGTAGGATCTTTTTTATCGGCTATTATCTGGGTTGTTGCACAAACAAAGACATCCTTGTCGGCCACCGTTTCACAACATTATGGTTCCAAACGTTTACTTGTGATTAAAACATTAATACCTCAAGCGATTCTCTTTAACTTTCTGTTGAGTCTTTTTCTATTCCTGGTCACTACTTTTTTTGTACATGAAATTTTTACAGCTTATAATGCAGAAGGCCTACTCCTAACGTATGCCAAAGAATACTATGTTATTCGGGCCTGGGGATTTCCATTAACCCTAATCACCTTTGCTTTATACGGCGTATTTAGGGGATTACAAAATACCATCTGGGCCATGAAATGCAGCCTAACAGGAGCCGCACTGAATGTCATCCTCACCTATATTCTCGTCTATGGAATAGAGGGACTTATTCCTGCTTATCACATCAAGGGAGCCGCTTATGCCAGTGTTGTAGCACAATCCGTCATGTTGATCATGGCCTTTTACTACTTTTTTAAATACACGCCATTTACCATGCGTTTGAGTAAAAGACTGAACCCCAGCCTTAAGCCTTTTATTGTCATGAGTTTTAACTTCATTATCCGAACAGCAACGCTCAATGTAGCTATCTACTTGGCTAATGCCTATGCCACTGGATATGGTAAAAGCTTCATCGCTGCACAAAGTATTTTGATGAATATCTGGCTGTTTTTCTCTTTCTTTATTGATGGTTATGCCACTGCAGGTAATGCCTTGTCTGGAAAGTTATTAGGAGAAAAGAACTATCCTGCACTTTGGCAAATGAGCAAAGCCATAAGCAAATATGCCATCCTTATCTCTATTATTCTAATTGCTATTTGTTTTGCTTTCTATGAACAAATTGGCCTCTTATTTAATCAAGATCCCGAAGTGATTCGCGTATTTACTTCCGTATTCTGGATTATCTTACTGGTTCAACCCATCAATTCACTTGCCTATATCTATGACGGTATTTTTAAAGGAATGGGGGATGCTAAATTCTTGAGAAACAACCTGATCTTTGCTACCTTTTGTGGTTTTCTTCCTACGCTACTTTTATTTGACTATTTGGATTTCCAACTGTATAGCGTTTGGATCGCCTTTGCCGTTTGGATGTGTTGTAGAAGTTTTCCGTTGATGTATATTTTTAAAAAGAATTATTTGAGGGTGAACCATGAACCATGAAACCGTGAACCAAAATGTAGCAGTGTTGCAAACATGCGACAAGTCTATTTATATTGTATAGAAGTACTTAACTTTGTATATAGAATTAATATAAATAGTTATGATACATCAAGATAAAGACAATTGTTGTAATTCAAAATTAGAGTTCAACAAAAAACCAACTCCTGGACACAACCACGAGGGGCAGGACCACAACCATGATGATCACGATCACAATCACGGAGAAATGAGTAGCAAATACACCATTGGTTTTAGTATACTGTTATTCTTTTTAGGGGTATTCTTTGCCAATGTACTCCAAGCCGATTGGTTTATCAACAATCCAACATTGCGCCTATTTTGGTATATAGCTGCTTATGTACCTGTTGGCTTACCTGTATTAAAAGAAGCCTTTTCTCTCCTGCTAAAAAAAGATTTTTTCAATGAATTCTCTTTAATGGGAATTGCTACTTTAGGGGCATTTGCCATTGGTGAATATCCAGAAGGTGTTGCTGTAATGCTTTTCTACACTATTGGAGAGCTCTTTCAAGAATCGGCGGTTAACAAGGCCAAAGGCAACATCAAAGCGCTTTTAGATATTCGTCCTAATGAAGCTAATGTATTTAGAAACAATGCCTTTACTATAGTCAATCCAGAAGAGGTAGCTATTGGCGAACGCATCCAAGTAAAAGTAGGAGAAAAAATTCCGTTGGACGGAGAATTACTCTCAGATAAAGGAAGTTTTAATACGTCTGCCCTAACAGGAGAAAGTAAACCTTCAACCTATAAAAAAGGAGATGTCGTGCTAACGGGAATGATCAACTTGGAACAAGTGATTGAGGTTCGCACAACAAAACTATATCAAGATAGCTCATTGGCTAAAATATTAGAAATGGTACAGGAAGCAAGTGCCCGTAAGGCTCCGACTGAATTGTACATCCGTAAATTTGCCAAAGTTTACACGCCTATTGTTTTCTTTTTAGCCGTGCTGTTAACCTTTGTTCCTTATCTTTTCTTAGGAGATGGATATGTATTTACACAATGGTTAGAACGCGCCTTGGTTTTCTTGGTCATCTCTTGTCCATGTGCTTTAGTTATTTCGGTTCCTCTGGGGTATTTTGGTGGAATTGGTGCGGCTTCGAGAAATGGAATCTTATTCAAAGGATCAAACTTCTTAGAACTTATGGCGAAATTGGATATCGTTGTCATGGATAAAACGGGTACCTTAACAGCGGGTGTATTCAAAGTTCAACAAGTAGAAACAACATACCCACAGGATAAATTTGTTCAACTCGTTTCGGCTATCGAAAAACAATCAACACACCCTATTGCTAAAGCTATCGTAGAAGCATATCCAACGACATTAGTCGCTGAAAATGTAAGGGAAATTTCGGGTAAAGGATTAGCAGGGGTAATCAACAACCAAGAAATACTTGTAGGAAATACCGCCCTATTAGCACAACATAGCATTGATTTTCCACAGGAAATCAACGACATTGTAGAGAGTATTGTTGTTGTTGCGATTGACAATACGTATGCTGGATACATTACGATTGCAGATGAAATTAAGGAAGATGCTCAAGAAGCTATTCGCCTTATGAAGAAAATGGGCGTACTAAAAACAATCATGTTGAGTGGTGATAAAGATACCATTACCCAAAAAGTAGCCAAGGAAACAAAAATTGATTTTGCACTTGGGGGACTCCTGCCAGAGGGAAAGGTGGAACAAGTTGAAAAACTGAAAAAGGAAAATCCAACGCATTCAATTGCTTTTGTTGGTGATGGAATTAATGATGCTCCTGTACTTGCTTTAAGTGATGTAGGTATAGCCATGGGAGGACTGGGAAGTGATGCTGCAATTGAAACCGCCGATGTCGTTATACAAACCGATCAACCATCTAAAGTAGCTACAGCTATTCACATTGGTAAAGAAACACGCAAAATCGTAATTCAAAATATAACCTTTGCCCTAGTCGTAAAAATCATCGTACTGATTCTAGGTGCGGGTGGAATTGCAACGATGTGGGAAGCTGTTTTTGCCGATGTTGGTGTAGCTTTACTCGCCATCTTAAACGCGGTAAGAATCCAAAAAATGAAATTTATCTAAAAAAAAGTCCCAAATATATGGGACTTTTTTTAGAATTCTTATTGTTTATAGGCTACGATAACACCAATCAACATTCCTAGAAGGAATAACGCAAAAGCAAATTGAATCACTTTTTGGGTTTGTATTCTCACTTCTTTTATACTCATTTTTACTATTCTTTACTATTTCTTTTCATTCAACTAACATTGCTATTCCTCTTCTGTACTTGTTTTAAATTGATCTAAGGTTTCTTTCATCTGTTTGAGATAACGACCATACAACCGTTTAATCCAGTACTTAGTCACGAAAACCACAAAAAAGCATAAAAAAATCAAATACACAATAAAAATCCAGTTGGTAAAAAGTAAACTAATTTTAGCCAAAGGAAAACCCACAAAAAACGGAATAAAAAAGATCACAAATGGCGCAATTGAAAAACAGAAGTTTTCATATAGCTGTATATACATACGGGTGTGAAAATACACTTCATACAAACTATCTCTCGAATTCATTTCTAATGTACTCGATAAGCGATAAAACAAAGCCATTTTTATAATATAGTAGAACGATACAACAGCAAATAAAACATATACTCCATAAAAGAAAAAATGGTTCTCTTCTGGCATAGCATATAGTTGAGGAAAAAAGGCTATTCCGATTATGGCTACTGTTTGTAAAATGATATCATTCAAAGCATTTTTGCGTATGCGATCTAAAGGTAAACGATCAATAGATGTCGACAGCGCCTCTTTAGTAACCTTTGGCGTCTGAATGGACTGATTGTCCCATGATTTTTTTATCTCATCAAAATTCATATCCTTTTCGTTTTATTATGTCTTGTAATTTACTTTTTGTTCGGTTCAACTTAACGCGGGCATTGCCTTCTGAAATACCAAGGTTCACTCCGATTTCCTGATGCGAAAATCCCTCTAAATACAGAAAGATCAGTGCTTTCTCTATGTCATTTAATTCGTGAATAGCCTTATAGAGATAATCCAACTGTTGTTCAATCTCCCAATTATTCTCTTCACTCTTTAATTGATGTTCTGCTTCTCCAAGACGAAAGGTTGTCTTGGTAATTTTACTGTCTTTTTTAAAATAGGTAATAGCTGTATTCAAGCAAACCCGATACATCCAGGTAGAAAACTGACTATTCCCTTGAAACGTATGATACGACTTCCAAAGCTGACAAACCATTTCTTGATACAAATCTTCTTGATCCACTAAAGCGTCCATATACAGCTTCGCGACCTTAAACAAGATACCTTTATGGTCGTTAATCCGGTCTAAAAATTCTTTTTCTGATTTTACTTGCACAAAGTTTAGTTTAAAATAGCATGAACAGTAAACCCCTTTTCTTTCAACAAAGCAATAACACCAACTTCTCCTGCTAAATGTCCAGCTCCAACAGCAAACAACGTGCGCTTTTTAGGCATGATATCTAGCATTTTTTTTATCCAAGCGCGATTGCGATTGTCTAATAAACTAATTTTTCCCTCTTCAGACAAAGACTTAGGATCAATAGCCATAGCATAAAGCGCTTCAATATCTTCTTGATTAAAAGCAACAACCATTGAATCAAAGCTTGTTTCTGTACTATCTTTTTCCTTGAGTTGTAGTAAAATTTCTTTTGCAGTGTAAAGCTGATTGGTTATTTCAATCTGATCTTTGAAACGTTCTAATCCAATAAAGTGCTTATTTTGACTCAACCCTATTTGTAGAATCTCCATATCGTATCCCGTTACCTCACAAGAAATCTCTTTCATCGCTAACATCCCCATAACAAGGATAGGTGGAAGCTGATCAACAACTTCTAAATCAAGCGCATATTTCTTCTTTAACAAAAGGCGAAACTCTTCTTTTTCCACTTCAGTCAATTGAGAGGATAGAGTAATTGGCGAAACCATCAGTTCCTGAATGCTCATCAGTTCATTCCTATCCGCTAAATTTACTTCTAAAGCAATTTGATCTACTGCACCAATAGCGCTCATAACTTTATCCGCTACGTATAAATCCGCTGAACAAACCATATGAAAGGTCCCTAAAAGATAGGACGATTCTTTTAAACCATTACCAGAAATCTCCCATAGGATTGATTTATCTAATGCTTTTTGAGCGTAACTAGCTCCAAAAGAGAATATAACGAAAAAAATGATTAATAGTAAGCGTCTCATACGATACCTATAATTTAGTGTTTGACTAGTAAGTACACAAAATACAAAAACGTTACATCTTTTTTTGAAGTATTTACGTGGTTTGAATGGAGATGGGAAATGGGAAAAGGGAAATGAGAAAAGGGAAATGAGAAAAGAGAAATGAGAAATGAGAGAAGGGAAATGAGAAATACGTGAGATTTTCAATACAAAGAAGATGTTCTCTTTAATTGCGTGATTTGTTCACCAGCAGATTCTACTCTTCTCCCATTTCCC
>NZ_JBMVQX010000042.1:0-29354 GCF_050522745.1 Myroides sp. C15-4
GTCTTTCTAATTCTTTTCATAAGTCAAAGATAAGTTTTTATGCTTAACTCTTTGTCCAGACTAAGTTAGCAAGTCCACTATAATTATATTCTCTGATTGCGCTTGAGATAAATTCTTCTTCTCTTTGATTAATGTACTTTGTTTTTCCTCCTAATTTTTTATTTAGAAAATCGATTACTATGTCTAAAATTATAGATCTTAATCTTTGTGCATTTTCTGAATCTGTAAGAAGCATACCTATATTTAAAAAGGCCTTATATGTGAATGTGCCTAGAATAGAAGTTTTGTTTAGGCTATCTATTTCATTTCCATAAATTTGTTTTATGGTGACGACATCGATGTCGTTACCATCTTCTTTTGCTAAAAATGATAAAATATGGTCTTTAAATTGTTTTAGCTTAACGCCATTATAAACCTCATATCCGCTGTAAATAAGCTCTTCTTTGTTGTTTTCTAAGATTCTATCAATTGTTCGAGTATCAACATCAAAATATTGTGCTACCTGACTTTTAGTAAAACGATATTTGTTTTCAAACATCAAACCATAAAAACCAAGATTTATGTATATTTCTTCTATTGCTTGGTTATTATTTAATATGTTTTTTCTCTCAATACTTGAGTTAGTCAAATCTTTCATAGTGATAGAAGATTAAAATTGTTGTTTCACAAATTTAGCGAATTTTTGATCAATAATTTTTAAAGAGAATTGGGGCAAGAGAAAACAGATATATGTATATAAATAAAAAAGGACATAGTTACGTGACTATGTCCTTATGTAAGTAGCGAAGACGGGAGTTGAACCCGTGACCTCAGGGTTATGAATCCTGCGCTCTAACCGACTGAGCTACCTCGCCATTTTTCGGTTTAAGATTCCTTTTTTAGGAATGCGAGTGCAAAGTTACTATAATTTTCAAACAAACCAAACGGAAGCCTTCTTAAAAAATATTTTTTTATTAGCAAAATATGTTTATATTCGAGGAATTATAACTTTTTAAGTACAGCTATGAAAGAAAAATATGAGTTAGAATTTTCTATAAATTCATCCCCTCAATTGTTATATCAATACGTGTCAGATCCTTCAGGATTAAGTGAATGGTTTGCTGATAACGTAAATTCAAGAGGAGAGGTTTATTCTTTTATATGGGGGGATTCGGAAGAAAAAGCAAGAGTAGTTACACGAAAAACAGACGAAAGAGTACGTTACAGATGGTTGGACGAAGATGGAGAAGACACAGAGTACTACTTTGAAATAAAAATAATCCGCGATGAGTTGACCAAAGATGTCACGATTATCGTAACCGATTTTGCAGTAGCAGATGAAATAGATGAATCAAAACAATTGTGGGAAAATCAAATTATGGATTTAAAACAAGTCCTAGGATCTGCTTAAATTCCATAAAATATAACTTATATTTGCCGTTAATAGTAATCACAAATTAGAACTATGATTAATGTTAACGGCAAACTTGTTTCTACTACAGACCTAGCCCTAGAAAATAACCGCGGCTTTTTATATGGAGACGCTGTTTTTGAAACAGTTAGAGTCCTAGATAAAAAAGTGTTATTCGCTGAAGATCACTACTTTAGATTGATGTCTTCCATGCGAATCATGCGCATGGAAATTCCCATGCACTTTACCTTAGAAAACTTCCAAGAAGAAATAATAAAAACAGTTGATGCGACGACAAGCCAAGCGAAAGCTTTTCGAGTACGCCTGACGGTTTATCGAGAGGCAACAGGGAAGTACTTACCCCAAGAAAATAAAACCATCGGATTTGTCGCTACAGCAGAAGCATTGGAAGAGGCATTGTACACCTTCCAAGACCAAGCGTATGAGGTAGAATTATACAAAGATTTTTACGTGGCTGCCAATCTGTTGTCTACCGTAAAAACAACTAATCGAGCAGTGAATGTATTAGCTAGTATTTTCGCCTCAGAAAACGACTACCAAAATTGCTTGCTAGTCAATGATAAAAAGAATATCATCGAAGCGGTCAACGGAAATTTATTTGTGGTGAGTCAAAATACAATTAAAACCCCGCCTTTGGACGAAGGTTGTGTAAAAGGTGTAATGCGAAAGCAAATCATTGAACTACTCGCAAAACACCCTAATTTGACCTTAGAGGAGAGTCCGATCTCACCTTTTGAATTGCAAAAGGCAGACGAGATCTTTATTACCAATGTAATCGTGGGAATCCAACCTGTAACCAAATACAGAAAGAAAACCTTTACGACCCAAGTGTCTAAAGAGTTATTGGATCGCTTAAATGCGAAAATTCGATTAATGTAGGTTTTTAGGGTGATGGGAGATGAGAAATGGGAGATGAGTAAATTCTGAATATAAGAAGAGATGGCTTGCAATTGCAAGCCATCTCTTCTTATATTGGTTTACAGCTCACAGTTTAAAAAAAGAGAGTTAATTTAATGATTGAAAATTCACTCTTCACTCTTTCACAGATTAAAAAAAGAAAGTTTCTCTAGTGATTGAAAAAATCACCCTTCTCCCATCTCCCATTTCTCTTTTCTCTTTTCCCATTTCTTTTTCCCCATTTCTCTTTTCCAAAAAAATCAATTCAAATTAGGATTTTCTGGTGCATTGGACCAGATGCTAAAATCTTTTCCCAGTGTTTGTAGGGCTTGTTTCCAATAGGTTTTGGTGGGTTGTTCTAGAGGGTTAAAACGCAGGGATTGGGTTTTGATCCAATGTTGGTTGGAGAGTTCTATTTCCAATTGGCCGTTGTCCCAGCCAGCATAGCCCATAAAAAAACGCAGGTCTAGATGGGTGAGAAGTCCCATTTCAATGTGATTGAAAATACTCGCAAAGTCGCCTCCCCAATACAGTTGATCGGTAATAGCAATACTATCGGGAATAAGATCAGGGCATTTGTGAATGCAAAATAGGCGATCGGATTCAACGGGACCACCGTGATAAATCGTAAAGGCACCATTGCTTTCGGGTACAAGCTCACTGAGTATATAGGGAGTTGGTTTATTTAGAATAAAGCCCATACAACCATCAATATTGTGATCCGTTAATAGAATCACCGACTGATTAAATTCTACATCATTGGGATTGTAGGCAGAGGGTAGTGCAATTAAATAATCCCCTTTGTTGATCTCGTGTTGTGTCATAGTATAGGCATAAAAAAAAGTCTCATTATACAATATAATAAGACTTTTTTAATTTTTTACTATTTTGATGTGTTTATCTACATAAACAAAGTCAGTAATTACTTGTTTACAGATCCTTCTAATTCAGACCCAGCTTTAAATTTAACTACTTTTTTAGCAGCAATTTTGATTGTTTTTCCAGTTTGTGGGTTTCTTCCTTCTCTAGCAGCTCTTTCAGATACTGACCATGAACCGAAACCTACTAATGAAATTTTGTCTCCTTTAGCTAAAGTAGATTCAACGTTAGATAAGAAAGATTCTAAAGCTTTTTTAGCTGCAACTTTACTGATCTCTGCATCTTTTGCGATAGCATCGATTAATTCTGTTTTGTTCATAATAATTTTTTTTAAAGGTTAACTTTATTAACGTTCTTCTTACAAATTTAGGGTTATAAAGTTATAAAACAAGCTTTTTCCAAAAAAAAAACGAATTAGAATATCTTTTTTTGTGTTAAGGTTCTATGTGAAGTATTCCATTAAATGAAAAGGATTTATAAAACGATAGTGTTTTCGCTAAAATTCTGTCCATTTAATACTTCGTTTGCTAACATCATTTTCTTGCCTGGTAATTGTAATTTTACGAGGTTTAAGAAGCCATTATTTACCGCAGCTTTGATTGTTTTTTTTGTTGTAATTATTTGGCCAATAGGTAGTTGGTGTTCTTCTTCTTCAAAGTGAGCTTCGTAGATTTTGATGTTCCATTCCTGCTGTGAATCGCGGTCTTCTAGCATGCACCAAGCTGCTGGATAAGGGCTTAGCCCACGGATTAACTGCTCAATTTCAGCTCCCGTTTTACTGAAATCAATCTTACAGTTGTCTCGGTTTAATTTATAGGCCGTTTTTGTGTCTTCAGCGGGCTGATGAACTACTTTTACCTCTCCCTTTTGAATTAATTGCAGGGTTTCTACGACTGTTTCAGCGCCTAAAACCATCAGGCGATCGTGTAACTCGCCTGCATTTTCTTTAGCTCCAATAGGAGTTTCTTTTTTAAGAATAATGGCTCCCGTATCGATTTTTTCGTCGATAAAGAAGGTTGTTACTCCTGTTTTGGTCTCCCCATTAATGATCGCCCAATTGATGGGAGCTGCCCCTCTATAATCCGGTAGGAGTGAAGCGTGAAGGTTGAAAGTACCCAATGCAGGCATTTGCCATACCGCCGCAGGGAGCATGCGGAAAGCAACCACCACTTGTAAATTAGCTTGATACGAGGCTAACTCCTCCAAAAAAGCTTCGTCTTTTAAATTCGTAGGCTGTAAAATAGGGAGTTCTTTTGTTAGAGCATACTCTTTTACTGCCGAATACTTCAGTTTTTGTCCTCGTCCCGCAGGTCGATCTGGCGCTGTGATCACAGCGACAATATTGAAGTTATGTTGATACATCGCATCGAGAATCCCAACAGCAAAGTCAGGGGTTCCCATAAAAATGATACGCAAGTCTTTCATTATATTAAGCTATATTGATTTTTATTATTCAGTTTAATTTTTTGTTGTTCCAACAAGATTTGCAAGACGAGAAGGAGGTCTTTCATGGCAAGGTTTAGTGCTGTTTCCAACTCAAGAGCCGATGCCGCTTGCTCGCGTTGTAAATGTTGTACGACAAGTTCTTTTACATGAGCGATGTTTCCTTCAGGTTTTTTTTGATTGGCCTGTAAACAAGTGGAACAACTACCACAGTCTTGCTCTAGCGTTTCATCAAAGTAGCGCAAGATGATTTTGTTTTTACAAATATCGTCATTTTGTGCGTAAAAGTAAATGGCTTGGTATTGGTCTAGTTTTAATTTATTCTGCTGCTCCAAGAAAGGAAATGTTCTGTAAATCGTTTTGTCTTCCTCCCATGCTTCGAGAAAGGTGAGTTCCAAGTCGTGTTCCTCTGGAGTAAAGAGACATAACTGCTCTTCATGCCAGTGTTGCAAACATTCTTGAATAAACAGTAAGGGTTCACCCGTCTGTTCGCTGATAAAAGCTAAGTTAATCGGCGTATTGTATTCGTGAATACCCGGATAATGGCGAATAATCTGCAACAATACCTGTTCTTGTCGCTCATTGTCATAGACATAGTCCAACAATTCACTACTGCTAACAATAAATTGTACTTGCGTTTTGTTGTTCGAATTAGGGGTTAGTTTACATATCCCTTGACGATCTAAAAACTGCAAGGCATTATAGGTCAGTGTGTAGGGAAAGCTATACTGCAAACAGAACTGGTTGAAGCTAAACGAATAAGCCGTATTATACCCTTCGCCAAGTCCAATGCTCAAGTAGTTGTTGAGCTTGCGATACACCAGCTTTAGAAAATGCTTGTCAAAGAGATTTTCTTTGCCCCAATCTGCTACAGTTTTAGGTTCATGAGGAGAAACGAGTAAAGATGCGAAAGCCTTGGATTCATCTCTTCCTGCTCTTCCTGCTTCCTGATAATAATTCTCTAGGTTTTCAGGCAGTTGAAGGTGGATGACATTGCGTACATTCTTTTTGTCAATCCCCATGCCGAAAGCATTGGTCGCCACCATAATAGGGGTCTTCTCTGAAAGCCAATCATCCAATCGCTTCTTCTTTTCAAACGTATTCAGTCCGCCGTGAAAAAAGTTGGCGCTAAAGTTCTTCTGATTGAGGCGTTGGGCCAATACTTGAGTTTCCTTTCTACTGCGTACATAAATAATAGCTGGGAAAGGGTTTTTCTGTAGAATTCGCTCGACGATAGCTTCTTTGTTTTCTACCTTATACACCCCATAGAGGAGGTTACTGCGGTAAAAACTCTTGGTAAATAAGGCGACGTCCTTTAGCTCAAGATGCATACAGATATCCGAAATGACGCGTTTATTTGCCGATCCCGTTAAGGCGATCATGGGTACGGGTGGAAAAAGTTTTCGCAGCTGATTGATTTTGAGATAAGCGGGGCGAAAATCATTTCCCCATTGTGAAATACAATGTGCTTCATCTACCGCGATCAGACTCACTTTTAGATTCTGAATGCGCTCCAATAACCAGGTTTGCTCCAAACGCTCTGGAGAGAGATACAACAGTTTATAGTCGCCATAAAGGCAATTGTCTAAAATAGCATCAATATCCGTAAGGGAGGTTCCTCCAACAATAGCGGCCGCTTTAATTCCAAGTGCATCGAGCGTATTGACCTGATCCTGCATCAAAGCCACCAAAGGCGAAATGACCAAACAAGTACCTGGTAGAAGCAAAGCAGGAATCTGAAAGCAAACACTTTTCCCCCCTCCCGTAGGAAGCAAGGCAAAGGTGTCTTTTTTTTGTAAAACAGACGCGATGATCTCTTCTTGTGGTTCACGAAAAGAAGTGTGTTTCCAGTATTGTTGAAGTAAATCGATCGGCTTTTTTATCATGGAATGGCAGGTTTGTACGTTTGACTAAGGTAGTCAAAAATGTAAAAAGGATTGCAATGACAATCCTTTTTTATATTATACTCGGTCTAAGATAAATTCTACTCTTTTCGCAATGGTTTCGCGGGGAACCTCGATCAAATCATATCCGTAATTTTTGTAGGTATCTACTAGATAACGGTGAATAAGATTTGCTTGTTCAAAAGATTCATAACGCTGATCATCACTCACATAGATGTTCTCCCAAGGTGGCAGTAAGAAAATTTGGTGATACAAGTGATTCTTACAAGCGAGATCAAAACTTTCTGGATACGTGTCTCCTTTGTAGTGCATATAGGCCAATACATCGGGAATTCCCCTGTCGATAAAAACGAGATTTGCCTCTTCAGCAACCGCACTTTTATGTTGATCAATTCTACCTTCTAGTAATAGTTGACTAAATAATAAAGGGTCCGTTAAAAAAAGTTGATCAATTCCTTTCTCTTGTGCCTTCTTTGTAACTTCTCTTGATATTTCAGGATAACACGTATACCCCTTCTCAATTAATTCATTGATTATAGTTGTCTTACCGGATCCTGGTCCTCCGATTATTAAAACGAGTTTAGTATTCATTTCTACGTAAAAAAATAAGAAAGGGGCAAAAGTAAGATAAAAAGTCGGGATAACTTGTCTTTTGTTTGTTGCATTTTTGTTATTTGTGTGGGCAAAGGTGAGATTTGGTGAGGATTTGGATTAGGCTTTGTTCGACACTCCTAGGACAATGCTTGGAGAATACTAGGGAAACATGGCTTTTTGTCGGAGGAATGTCGAAGGAATGTCGAAGGAATGTCAAAGAAGTATTGAAACAGTTATATTAAAAACTCTTTTTGGAGGGAAGGTTTAGTTTTTATTCGTTGCCCTTTGATGGAGAAGTCAAGCTAGCTGAAGATTTATTATTTCTTTCTGTAAAAACAAAAATCCGCGCTCAATAACTCTCAACCAAAATCCGTATATTTGCATGAAAACAATGTATGGATACTAAAACGAAAGAATTTTACGAAAGCTTAAAGGAAAAGTTAGAGTTTGAGAGAAGTTGGCCGAATGAATATTTATTCAAATTCATTGTGCCGGCGGAAGAGCAAAAGATTGCTCAAATTGAACGCGCTTTTGACGGGATGAACCCTGTAATTAACTTCCGTAACTCGAGTAAAGGTACCTTTACCAGTGTCTCGATAAAAGTACATATGACCAGTGCGCAAGCCATTGTAGATAAATATATTGAATTATCGACAATTGAAGGGTTATTATCGCTATAAAAAATTGATATATCCTAGAAAGTTTCCTATTTTTATAGCTCAGGCCAATCGCCAAACTTTGTAAACACCAATTAGATGAAATTTAACTCCGCAGAAGCAGTAACACACTTAGGCTACAATACAGCCACAAATAAACTAGTTATTCCCGATTATGGACGTCATCTCCAGATTATGATTGAACAAATCGTATTGATAGAAGATGCAGAAGAACGAAATAAAGCCGCAAATTACGCCATTCGCGTGATGGGGGATATGAACCCACATTTGCGTGATGTTCCTGATTTTCAGCATAAATTATGGGATCAACTCTTTATGATTTCCGATTTTAAACTCGATGTTCCTTGTCCTTTTCCAATTGCGACAAGAGAAACGGTGTATGCAAAACCCGAAGTTTTACCTTATCCTAAAAAACAGCTGAACTATCGTTACTATGGGAATAATATCAAAAGTATGATTGCGGAAGCCTTGAAATTTGAAGAAGGGGAGATGCGAGATGCGTTGATCATAGTGATTGCAAATCACATGAAAAAAAGTTACCTCAGTTGGAACAAAGACAATGTAAAGGATGAAGTTATTTTTGAGCATTTAGCTGAACTTTCTGGCGGAAAAATCAATCTATCGAAACAAGAAGAGGAATTGTCTACAACGGCAAACTTGATTCAGGTGAACCGTAAACAGTCAAATAAAAGTAATTATTCCAATACCAATAATGCGAATAATACGAATAATACGAATCAAAAAGGCAATAACAACAACAATAACAATAAAAAATACAGCAAGCACAATTATCAAGCAAAAGGTAAAAAGCAATGAGTACATTTAGAATTGAAGGAGGGCATCAGCTAAAAGGTGAAGTACATGCGCAAGGGGCTAAAAACGAGGCTTTACAAGTGCTTTGTGCGGTATTGTTAACCAATGAGAGCGTGGTAATCTCCAATATTCCCGATATTATTGACGTCAATAAGTTAATCGAGTTGTTGGGCTCTTTGGGAGTGAAAATAGAGCGATTAGCACCTAATAAAATGGCTTTTCAAGCAGATAACCTCAATATGGATTACCTGACTTCTGAAGATTTTAAAGCAGGAGGAAAGGCTTTGCGAGGATCTATCATGATGGTAGGACCGCTTTTAGGTCGTTTTGGTAAAGGGTATATCCCCAAACCAGGAGGAGATAAAATTGGAAGACGCAGATTAGATACACACTTTGAAGGGTTTATTAAATTAGGCGCAACATTTAGATATAACAGAGAAGAATATTTTTATGGCGTAGAAGCGGAACAATTGGTTGGTGCTGATATGTTGTTAGAGGAAGCTTCTGTTACAGGAACAGCCAATATTATCATGGCAGCTGTATTAGCAAAGGGAACAACAACCATTTACAATGCGGCTTGTGAACCGTATTTGCAACAGTTGTGTAAAATGCTAAACAGCATGGGCGCTAAGATTACAGGGGTTGGATCTAATTTTCTTACAATTGAAGGAGTAGAACAATTGCAAGGATGTGAACACCGCATTTTACCAGATATGATCGAAATCGGATCGTGGATTGGATTGGCGGCTATGACGAAAAGTGAATTGACAATCAAAAATGTAGGTTGGGAACACCTTGGTGTAATTCCAACTACTTTTAGACGATTGGGGATTCAATTGGAAAAAAGAGGCGATGATATTTATATTCCCGCACATACAGCTGGATATGAAATCCAAAGTTTTATTGATGGATCAATTTTGACCATTGCCGATTCACCGTGGCCAGGACTTACTCCGGATTTGTTGAGTGTATTACTTGTAGTGGCTACACAAGCTAGAGGAGAGGTATTAATTCACCAAAAGATGTTTGAAAGCCGTTTGTTCTTTGTCGATAAGTTAATTGATATGGGAGCGAAGATTATCTTGTGTGATCCACACCGTGCCGTAGTTATTGGACATGATTTTAAATCCCAATTGAAAGCTACGCGTATGTCATCACCAGATATTCGTGCAGGAATCTCCTTGTTGATTGCGGCTTTATCTGCGCAAGGAACAAGTGTGATTCAAAATATTGATCAAATTGATCGCGGATATGAGCGAATTGATGAACGTTTACGTGCATTAGGAGCAAAGATTGAACGCGTTGATGAATGATAATAATAAAACAATAGTATAAAAAAAGCTCAGCATTTGCTGAGCTTTTTTTATACTATTGTTTGTTCTTTAAATACTTTTCAAGAAACTGATCTTGTTCCCATAAAAGATGTAAGATGTTTTCTTTTGCAACATATCCGTGGCTTTCCTTTGGTAAGATAACCATACGCACGGGTGCGCCTAATCCTTTTAACGCTTGGAAGTAACGTTCTGTTTGTAAGGTGAATGTTCCTGGGTTATTATCGGCTTCACCATGTACTAATAGCATTGGAGTTTTCATTTTATCTGCATTCATGAAAGGCGACATGGTGTTGTACACTTGAGGCACCTCCCAATAGTTGCGTTGTTCCGTTTGGAATCCAAAAGGAGTCAATGTTCTGTTGTATGCTCCACTGCGTGCAATTCCCACAGCAAATAGATCCGAATGCGTCAGTAAGTTTGCTGTCATAAAAGCACCATAAGAATGTCCACCCACACCAACTTTTGAACGGTCAATATAGCCTAAAGCATCCACTGCATCAATAGCTGCTTTACCATTGGCAACCAATTGTTCGATATAGGTATCATTGGGTTCTTCTGTTCCTTCTCCAACAATAGGGAAAGCCGCATCATCTAACACAGCATAGCCTTTCGTTACCCAGTATACAAATGATCCATAGTAAGGGAAGGTAAATTCACTCGAGTTTGATGTTACTTGTCCCGCACTGTTTTTATCTTTGTATTCTGTTGGGTATGCCCAGATCAATAAAGGTAATTTTTCCGTTTTATTTTTTCTGTCGTAGTTGGCTGGTAAGTAAAGTGTACCCGATAATTCCAAACCATCTGCGCGTTTGTAGGTAATCACTTCTTTGTATACGCCATTCAAGCTCTCAAATGGATTTTTGAAGTCCGTAATTGGAGTCAAATCATTTTTCTTCTTAATGTTTCTAAAGTAGTAGTTCGGATATTCTGTTGGTGACTGAATCGATACTAAAACCAATCCTTTTTTAATATCCTCAATGGATTGAATATTCTCTTTTTTTGTTGTATAGGCCGATTGGTATAGACGTTTTGTTTTTAACGTCGTTAAATCAAACTCATCGATAAAAGGGAACTGTCCTTTGGGTGTATAACCATCGCCAAGTAAAAACATTTTGTTATTCTCAATAGCTAAGGTATAGCGACCATATTCATTTCGCTTAGTCTCGAAAGTTCCTGGATCACTGTACACATCCTGTTCGTTTCTGTCCTCAATTTTAATTGGATTGGGATTGGATGTCGATGGATTAAGTAAGAACTGTCTGATATTTCTCGTGTCATACCATTGATCCGCTACCACGGCTACTTGGTCGTTCCCCCAGGTAATGCCCGCATAGCGCTGTCCTAATTTTACCAGTGATTTTGGCGCAGCTGTAAAAGGAGCTTCCCAAGTAAATACTTCATCTCTAAATTCAATTTCCTTTGCAGGATCTCCCCCGTCTAACGCTTCAACAAACGCTAAAGTTGCCGGTTGATCTGCACGCCATTGCATATTTCTCTTTCCCTCGCGAACTGCCATAAATCCCTTTGGCATAATTTCGCTTAAAGGAATAGTATTAACTTCTTGAACCAAGGTTCCATCAGCTTTGTAAACCGTTGTTTTCATCGGAAAACGGTTGAGGGGAACAAGATAAGAAAACGGTTTCTCTAAGGTGGTTAACATCAGGTAATTCCCGTCAGGAGAAAACGATTCGCTCGCATACATGGCTGCTTCTTTGAAAAGTTTTTTATTACCTTGTAAATCAATTAAATATAGCTCAGATGTTACCAAAGTTTCGAAATTGGCTTCGTCTGTTTTGTTTTTCAATAAATCTTGGTAGGTTCTGTTTTGAGAAACAACCCCTTCTTCACTAATCGAAACAATCGGACCTGTTGGTAAATTCTTTTTTGTATCGATTAATGCAGGTCGATTTGCAGGAATTACACTCACTAGCACTTGTTGATTGTCTTTCATCCAAGTAATCGGATTCCCTAAATTGGCATTCAAATTAGCGGAGCTTAGTTTTTTTGCTTCTGCTGTTTTGAAATCTAATACCCATAGCTCCACACCAGTTGCCACTGTATTGGTGAAGGCAATTTTTGTTTGATCTGGAGAAACCGTCACATTGGAAATTCTCGGATTAGCTGGTAGTCCCTTGACCTGAATTTCTTTTTTGTCTTTTACTTTTCTAACTTTTAGGTTGTCAATGTAAGTTAAGGTGCTGGAAATGTTGGTGTTTACATCGATTCGTAAACCGCCTAATCGCATCTCTTCTACATTTAAGTCATCAAGTGTTTTGTACGTACTGCGGTAACTCAAAAGCATATATTCCATATTGCTATCCATAAAGATAGAAGGGGCGCGTTCGAATTCTGCTAGTTGCAAAATTTCTTGCGAAGGCTTTTGATAGGTTACATTTTCTTGTGCAAACATAGATGTAATTAAAAAAAGAGAGAATAAAGAAGTTTTTAAAATCTTCATTTTTTTGTTTGTTTTAGTTTATCCGAGCAATATACGTGGAATATTTAAAAAAGAAACCGTTTTTTTAGTTGATGTTTTTTAAAATACACAAAAAACTTACCTTTGCTTTAACAAATTAAACCAGATAAGTATGTTTAGATCAAAGATTTCGGGTCTAGGTTACTATGTGCCCGAACATGTGGTAACGAATGACGATTTGTCAAAAGTTATGGATACAAATAACGAGTGGATTGTTGAACGAACAGGAATCCACGAACGTAGACATAAGCTATTAGCAGAAGATACTACTTCGGGAATGGGAGTGAAAGCGGCTAAAAAAGCAATGGAACGAGCAGGAGTAGAGGCTAAGGATATCGACTTTGTTGTATTTGCTACGTTGAGTCCTGATTACTACTTTCCAGGGCCTGGGGTTCTGTTACAAAAAGAATTAGGTCTAAATACAGTAGCTGCTTTAGATATTAGAGCGCAGTGTTCGGGGTTTATCTATGCCCTATCTGTTGCAGATCAATATATTAAAACGGGCATGTATAAAACGGTGTTGGTTGTAGGATCTGAAGTACATTCTGCAGGATTAGATATGACAACCAGAGGAAGAGCAGTATCCGTTATTTTTGGAGATGGAGCAGGAGCAGCGATTTTAACGCGCTCTGAGGATGAATCAGGTATTTTATCTACTCATATTCATTCTCAAGGAGAACATGCAGAAGAATTGGCTCTAATTGCCCCAGGTATGGGAGGGCGATGGGTGTCTGATATTTTAAAAGACAACGATCCAGATGATTTGAGCTATATGCCATATATGAATGGGCAATTTGTATTCAAAAATGCCGTGGTGCGATTCAGTGAAGTGATCTTAGAAGGATTAGAAGCAAATAAACTACAGGTATCCGATATTGATATGTTGATTCCACATCAAGCGAATTTGAGAATTTCTCAATTTATTCAACAAAAATTTGGATTATCGGACGATCAGGTACACAACAATATCCAAAAATACGGCAATACAACAGCGGCATCTGTGCCTATTGCCCTAACGGAAGCTTGGGAAGAGGGCAAGATTAAAAAAGGAGATTTAGTGGTTTTAGCTGCTTTTGGAAGTGGTTTTACTTGGGGAAGTGTTGTGTTAAAGTGGTAAAATTTTTTATCTTAGCTAGAAAAGTAGTTAAGAAATATGAAATTTGATAAAATAAACAACAAAGGACAAGCGAGACTATTTGAAAATCCCTATTTAGAAATGTTGACAAAAGGACACCCCGCAGTAATCTGGGGGATGTATATTCCCCTCTTGTCTTATGTGGTTTATGTAGGGTATACCGATTATGATTTAAGCGTTCAGCACCTCATCTTACTCTTTTTGGGTGGTATGTTGTTCTGGACGTTTTTTGAATATTTAGCCCATCGTTATCTGTTTCACCTGATTAGCGAGAAGCACAATCTACAGCGTTTTGCCTATATTATGCACGGCAATCACCACCATTTTCCACGCGATAGACAGCGTTTGTTTATGCCTCCAGTACCGAGTATTATCTTAGCCTCCCTTTTGTTTGGCTTGCAGTATCTGCTCTTGGGGCGCTATACTTTCGGTTTTTATCCTGGATTTATTATTGGTTATCTGCTTTATGCTTCTATGCATTATGCGATTCACGCCTTTGCACCCCCCTTTAAATTTATGAAACCCCTTTGGCGAAATCACCATTTGCACCATTATAAAAATGAAGAATTGGGTTTTGGTGTTAGCAATACGTTTTGGGATCGCGTTTTTGGAACCATGTTTGACTTGTCCAAAGAAAAAGAAGACAAAGAAAAGGTGAAGGAATTGATGTTTGAAAAGAAAAAAGGTAAGTGGTGAATGGTGAGTGGTAAGTGGTGAGTGGTAAGTGGTGAGTGGTGAGTGGTGAGTGGTAAGTGGTGAGTGGTGAGTGGTAAGTGGTGAATGGTGAGTGGTGAGTGGTGAGTGGTAAGTGGTGAATGGTGAGTGGTGAGTGGTAAGTGGTAAGTGGTGAATGGTGAGTGGTGAGTGGTGAGTGGTGAGTGGTGAGTGGTGAATGGTGAGTGGTGAGTGGTGAGTGGGGAACGAGCAATGAGCAACGAGCAACGAGCAACGAGCAATGAGCAACGAGCAACGAGCAACGAGCAATGAGCAATGAACAACGAACACTTATAACAAGAGAGGGCTTGCAATTGCAAACCCTCTCTTGTTATATCCAGAGAAATCTACTCATTTCTCATTTCTCATTTCCCATCACCATGTATTCTCTGCTTCAGGACCACCCCACAGCTTGGTCGCTAGGTGTGGATTATCGATAAACGGGTTTCGATTCCCTTGAATTTCAGGTTTGCTCAAATACTCATTGCGTTGAATTTCAATGGCTGAAACCGGATCTTCCGCATTCCATTGCAGGAGTAGGTTGATCATGTTTTTATCACGGCTATTGGTTTGACCCACGGCTACATTGGTAGGTAAGCATTGGGTCGGGTAGCGCAAGTACATATACAACATCATACGAGCTACATCACCTTTCCACTCATCACCAGGGTACCATCCATTTGCAACGTCTCCTGATACGCCAGTACCTGCTGCAAATTTTTTATTTCCTCGTTGTGCATTCCATTGCACATCTGCTGGTCGAATATGATGCGCATCTTCATTAGCACCTGAACTCGAGTTTTTTAAGTTTGGTGTACCTAGTGATCTCGCATAGGTATGTTCTCTATTCCATTCGTTATTGCGTCCACCATGTTGATTTTTACCTCTAGCATACGCTTTTTCTCCTTTGAGTACACCTTTGTGACCATACAACAGATACACCTCATTTTTGGCAGGTGTTAAATCTGTAACCTTTAGTACGTCCCATAAGCCATTGTAGGTCAAACGATGGCTGTGTTTAACTGTGGTTAACTTTCCTAGATCTGCTTGTAAATCCGCACTTTCTTTTTGAAAATCAATAGTTGCATAGTAAGCTGCTACTGTTTCCGGTAGGTGATAGATTACGTTGGGTTGTGGATCTGGATCTGTTGTACCTGGATCTGTTGTACCTGGATCAATATCAGAAATAGATTGTGCTGAATTTGGCGAACACCCGCATCCCAAGAGTAAAGAGGCAAACCCAATAAAGAGGATATACTTTCTCATAGTTGTACTAGTTTAATTCTCAATTTATTTGATTCGTTCCAATAAGGCCATATAGAACCCATCAAAACCTGTTTGGTGTGCCAATACTTTGTGGTCTTTAATAAATTTGAATCCTTGGCCTTGTTCAGAAGCTAGGAATTTTTCAATTTGCTTTTCATTTTCAGAAGGCAAAATGGAACAAGTAGCATAAACGATATTTCCACCTATTTTGACTATTTTCGAGTAGTCTTGTAGGATTTGCTGCTGTACTTTTTTGATTTCCTCAACAAATTCAGGTTGCAATTTCCACTTAGTATCTGGGTTACGCTTGATTACCCCTAAACCACTACAAGGAGCATCAATCAGAACGCGATCGGCTTTTTCGTGTAGTTTTTTAATGGTTTTCGTTCCCTCAATAATGCGGTATTCAATATTGAAAGCCCCATTTCTTTTGGCTCTGATTTTTAGCTGTTTTTGTTTGCTTTCGTAAATGTCCATCGCAATAATTTGCCCTTTGTTTTCCATTAACGAAGCCATGTGAAGCGTTTTTCCTCCAGCACCTGCACAGGTATCTACCACGCGCATGCCTGGTTGTATTCCCAAGAAAGGAGCTACTAGTTGAGAAGAAGCATCTTGAACCTCAAATAATCCTTCTTTAAATGCGTCAGTCAAAAAGACATTTGCTCTTTCTTTTAGAATTAAAGCATCAGGATACTCTTCAGGTTGAATAGTCTCAATGTCTAAATCCATTAAGATAGCATGCAATTTTTTGCGTGTTGTTTTCAATGTATTCACGCGTAAAATAACTTGAGCTTGTTGATTTTGAGCCGCAATTTCTTTAGACCAAAGTTCTTCACCCAATTCTTTTACACCTAATTCATCCATCCAATCCGGAATAGCTTCTTTGAATTTTCTGATTTTACTTAGTTCGTCAAATCTACCTTTGATTCTGCGAAGTGGAGCATTTTCAAAATACTTCCAATCCGGTAAATTATATCCTCTTAATACAGCCCAAACCGTAAAAATACGCCAAGCATCATCGCGAGTATAAGGTTCCTTTACCTCTGCGATTTCGGTGTATAATCTCTTCCAACGTACAATTTCGTATATTGTTTCTGCAACGAATTTTCGGTCTGCACTTCCCCAACGCTTGTCTTTTTTCAAGGCACGCGCAACTACTTTGTCAGCGTATTCCCCTTCGTTGAAAATTAATAAGATAGAGTCAATAACGGTAAAAACTAAGTTTCTGTGTAATCTCATTATATAAATAAATAAAATAGCCTACAAATATAGGTCTTTTGTAGGCTAGGTTTGGTAGATTTTGCTATTTTTTATTCATAGCTTATTTTTTGTCTTTGTACTTTTTGAGTAATTTTCGATTAAAATCATCTTCTGCTTTTTTCAATAAGAGGATTTTTTTGTTCGATAAGATCTTTTTACAATCCGTAATAAACTGGCTTCGAAGGGAACAGTATTCTTCTTCAAATGTTTCTAACGCAAGCACTTTTTCCGTGGCTTGTTTTTCTGTGAGTTTTTCAAGATCTTGCGTCTCATTGGATTTGATGTAATGGATAACCTCTGAGTGTCTTAATTTGGTTAGTTTATTGTCGTACGTATTGTAAATCGGCCAAAATTTCTCTGCTTCCTCACTAGTTAGATTTAAAACAGAAGAAATATGGGCAATTTTTAATGATTTTATTTGATCCGAAGAGTGATGCTGTGCATAACTGAGAGACGAAAAGCTTAATAGGATAAATAACAATAGAAATCTTTTCATAATATAATTAATAATTTAAGTAGTAATCAAGATCAATATTCGTTTGAACATATTCATTAATCTCATTTTGATTAATTTGAATAGCCTGTTCAAGTTCTTTGATGTCACCTTCGTCAAAAGCTTGAATAAATTCATTGGACAACGTATAGGAAGGGTTGTATTCTAAATACGTTTCCAAAGCTTCATTGCTAATAGAGGAAGCCAGTTGCGTTTTGATAAAAAGACCCAGTCCCACCAAAAGAGTTAAGGTGGCAGCGATAGCAATAAAATAGCGTGGAGTAAACGAGATAAGACGGCTTGGCTTTTGATTTTCCTTCTCTTTGATTCGCTCAAAAAGACGTTGATCAAAAGATTCCAAGTACCCTTCTGGGAGCTTGAAACCGTCTTTTCTATTGTCGTGAACATTGTGGTTCGTTATCATTTTTATATACTTCTACTATTTAGACTGATTTTTAGTACAAAGGTTTAATGGGCTTGTAAAAAAATTTCTATTTTTTTTACTGCATGGTGATAAGAGGCTTTTAATGCTCCTACAGAAGTATCGAGAATGGCTGAGATACTGTTGTAATCGAGTTCCTGAAAATAGCGCATTTTAAATACCAATTGTTGTTTTTCGGGTAGCGTAGCAATGGCTTGGTGCAATAAAATGCTTGCTTGATCGCCATTGAAAAAAGGGTCAGCTTCCAATTCATCTACTTTTTGCTGGTTGTATTCTTCTGAGGTAATTTTTTGCAACTTGCTTTTTTGTTTTAAAAAATCCAAGGCTTGATTGGTGGCAATGCGGTACAACCAAGAAGAAAGCTTGCTATTTCCTTTGAAACCAGCTATATTTTCGTAAGCTTTGATAAAGGTTTCCTGTAGAATATCATCGGTGTCATCGTGATCCAAAACAAGGGAGCGAATGTGATAGTAGAGCTTGACCTTGTTTTGAGCAACAAGATCGCGAAAAGCAGCCTCTTTGGTAGTGGCATTTTGCAGTTGTTGCACGAATTGTTCTTCTTCAGCGGCTGACAAGGGGATACGGTGTTTATTTTTGGTAAGGTGTAAACGTAAAAATACTAAAAAGAGTCGAGGGAAATACAAAAAAATAACGGTAATTTGATTGTACCACAATAAAACACGATTTATGGACTAGTCTGTCTAGCAAAAAACCGCTTACCTTTGCACAAAAATAGAAGATATGTTACGTACAGTTATTTTTGATATGGATGGGGTGATTGTGGATACAGAGCCTGTACATCGTTATGCGTATTACCAACACTTTAGTGAATTGGGAATTGAGGTTCCAGAAGAGATGTATACTTCATTTACAGGATTCTCAACTAAAAATACGTATCAAAAAATAAAGGAATACTTTCCCTTATCACAGGAAGTCAATGATTTGGTCAATCGTAAACGCTCTTTATTCAACGAGGCGTTTGATACCAAACCCGATTTGGAACTCATTGAAGGGGTACGCGATTTAATTGTACACCTACATCAGCAGGATATTGAACTTATTTTGGGCTCTTCGGCATCAAAAAGTACAATAAACCGCGTATTTAATCGCTTTGAATTATTTCCATACTTTACCCATATTGTCAGTGGAGAGGATTTTCCAAAATCCAAACCCGACCCTGCCATCTTTATCCAAGCGGCTTCGTTGGCAAAAGTAAACGACAAGGCACATTGTTTGGTGATTGAAGATAGTACCAATGGAATTAAAGCTGCCAATGCGGCGGGAATTAAAGTGCTGGGGTACCAAAGTCAGAATTCGAAACAACAGGATTACAGTACCGCTGATTTTGTTATAGAATCCTTTTTAGACGTCCAACCCAAACATTTATTTCACTTGTTTCAATCCAAATAGAATCTCAGCGAATAGAAATAGGCAATAGGTTTATGAGGAATAATTTTTATCCTACGCTTATTTTTTTAATTTTGCATTCTTAATGAAGTTAATTCTAGCATATGTTTCATAGGTATATTAAATTAGGTATCGCAGCACTATTATTAGCAACGGCTGTTTGGCAATTTTCAGAATCAAATATTGGAAATGGAATTTTCCTCTTGTTCTTGATGGGGCTTGTTATACTCTTGTATTTCAAAAATGAGTTCATCCTCTTGTCTTTCTTGAAATTGAGAAAACAAGATTTTGAAGGAGCTGAAAAATGGTTGAAGCGAATTAAGAATCCTGAAACAGCATTAGTGCGTAAACAAAATGGATATTACAATTACTTGATGGGAATCATGACCTCTCAAACCAACTTAAATGCGTCTGAGAAATACATGAAGAAAGCCATTGAGTTAGGATTAAATATGGATCAAGACTTAGCCATGGCTAAATTGCAATTAGCTGGTATTTCAATGACCAAACGCAGAAAGATAGAAGCAACGAAATTGTTAAGCGAAGCTCAAAAATTAGATAAGCAAGGCATGCTGAAGGATCAAATTAAAATGATGAAGGAGCAAATGAAACGCCTGTAAAAGATAGAAAAACCACATCTTAGATGTGGTTTTTTATTGACGGTTTATGGCTTACCATTAAAGGTAAACAAATCTAAATAGCAAATCAACCATTTATTTAAATGGTTGATTTTTTTATTGTACTCATTCATCTGTTGACTAGCCAACCGTAAATTAAATCCAATAATGAGAAGAATAATTAAAAAGTTTTATATTTTTGATTTCTTAATAAAATATTAATAGTATGAAACTATATCTATCGGTCGTTTTACTTTTCTTAAGTATTTTTCAAATTCAGGCGCAATGTTTAGCTGAAAGTAAGGTAAAAATAGGAGGAAGTTATCAAAGTGATTTATTTATCGATCCTTGTCCGTATTACAATTATTTTGTCGATGCAGAAGAATCTTCTACAGGATACCACTATAGCAATAGGCCGATCGACTTGGTTCCAGCAGGATTTGCTGAGGTAAAGAAAAATTTAGAAGCCTTGTTGGTTTCTAAAGTTGGAGCGGATATGGTGAGCAAGCTAAAATTTAAAGGAGTAAGTATTAGTGCTTACGATAGTATTCGTAAATTTGAAGCGCGTTATCCTGTTGTAGATATGGGAAAATGTATGACAAAGTACTTTTTTTACTATGATTTTCAACCAACAGAAGGAGTGAATTATTGTTTGGGTATTGCGTTAAACGATTATCAACAAATTATTTCGCCTTTGCTTTTGCCAGAAACGGACGAGAAATTGGATGTAGACTATTCATTGAATGTGTGTAAAGTTTTGCAAATAGCCAAAGAAACCGAGACGAAGTTTGAGCCGGTTGATTTTGTCTCTTTTGAATTTGATCCAGACAAAAAAGAATTTTTCTGGGTTGTACGTCAACAGATTGTCAATCCGAAGAAAGGCGTAAATGAATACAATCAAATATTAATAGAAGCAAGAGATGCAACGCAAGTGGTCTCTTATAGAAGAACGGTTTATTTAGAATAATGAGTTTTACCATACAAAATAAAAGTTGGCATTCAGTTTTACAGGGTGAATTCGACAAGCCTTATTTTAAAGAATTAGAAGCCTTTGTAGCAAAAGAAAGAGCATCCAAAACCATTTATCCACCGAAAAAACAAGTATTTGCTGCTTTTGAGGGATTAAACTTTCAAGAGGTGAAGGTGGTAATTTTAGGACAAGATCCTTATCACGGGGAATTTCAGGCGAATGGTTTGGCTTTTTCAGTGCATCAGGGGGTGAAATTTCCACCGAGTTTGAAGAATATATTCAAAGAATTAGAGGATGACTTAGGGATTAAAAATCTCCGCAATGGCGATTTATCTACTTGGGCCAAACAAGGTGTACTATTGCTCAATGCCACGCTAACCGTTGAAGGATCTAAGGCGGGCTCTCACCAAAAGAAAGGATGGGAAACCTTTACAGATAAGGTGATTGAAGAGGTGGCAACCCAATTGGATCACGTTGTTTTTATTTTATGGGGCAGCTATGCCCAAAAGAAAGGCAAGATGATTGATCGCAACAAGCATTTTGTCATTGAGACGGCTCATCCTTCGCCCTTATCTGTGTACAGAGGGTTTTATGGAAGTAAGCCTTTCTCAAAAATCAATACTTACTTAGTTGAGGTGGGAAAAGCCCCTATTAATTGGCAAATTGAACCGATATAAAATAAAAAAACCGTCTTTTTAAGACGGTTTTTTATTTTATATTAAATAGCTTTTGTTTTGTTTCTCAACCAAGTAGCTTCTTCTGTAGACAAGAAGTCTTTCAAGCTGTTGTATACCCATTCATTGTATTGGTTTAACCAATCAATATGTGGTTGTTCCAACCATTTCTTATCTACTAAATCAGTAGCGATATAGCAAATAGTTAAAGTTTCAAAATCCATGAAATCACCAAATTGGTTTCCTTCTAAGTCTTTGGCTAAAACTAAGTTTTCAATTCGGATTCCGTGTTTCCCCTCGCGGTATAGCCCTGGTTCAATAGAGGTGATCATTCCCTGTTCAATAGCGATATCCGTTGGCGTAGGATTAAATACGTGTGGACCTTCGTGTACGTTTAAGAAAAATCCAACACCGTGACCTGTACCGTGTCCATAGTTTCTCAAGGTTGCCCAAATCGGTCTTCTCGTGATGGCGTCAATTTGATATCCACGGCTTCCTTTTGGATAAATTGCCATAGAACCTTCAATAGTCCCTCTTAGAACAATAGTATAGTCATCTTTTTCTTCTTGCGTAGGTGTTCCTAACGCTACTACACGTGTAATATCTGTTGTTCCTGTTTCGTATTGTCCTCCCGAATCCACTAAAAGTAAACCTTCCGTTTTTAGATCGTAGCTGCTTTTTTCATCAGCAGAGTAATGGGGTAAAGCTCCGTGGTCTTTGTATCCGGCAATCGTATTGAAGCTAATGTCCTTAAAGCCTGGCTGTGCAGCACGTAAACCAAGTAGGTGTTCCGCAATATTCAATTCCGTTAAGGTTCCAGTACCTACATTTTCTTCAATCCATTTAAAAAACTTAGTCATCGCCACCCCGTCATGGATCATTGCCTTTCTTTCATGGGCAATTTCAACCTCGTTTTTAATCGCTTTTAATAGGGTAGACGGATTCATGTCCTCCTTGATTGTTACAGTCGATGGTACGTTGTCATAGGTTGCAAAACACGTGCGTTTTGGATCTAATAAGATGGTACTTCCAGCAGGAATTGCAGCAATGGCTTGGGGTAATGCTGTATAATCGGCAAGATGAATCCCAAAACCTTGTAGTTCTTGTTTGGTTGCTTCGTCTAATTTGGTTGCATCGATAAATAGCGTTACTTTTTCTGCATCGAGGTAAACAAAGCTTAGGGTAACAGGATTACAAGGTACATCTGTTCCTCGGATATTGAGTAGCCAAGCGATATCATCTAGAGAAGATATGATATGGCAGGTGGCTCTTTTTTGTTTTACTAATGCTCTTACTTTCGTCAATTTAGCTGCAGTAGACTCTCCTGTTGTAGAAACGGGAAGTGTGTAGGCTTTTTCCGTTGGTAAGGCCGGTCTGTTCTTCCAAATCGAAGAGAGTAAATCCACGTGGCCATTGATGGTAAATCCAATAGAAGCTAACGTAGATTGAATGGCATTGGCCACGGCTAAAGAAGCTAGGTTTCCGTCAAAAGCAACAGTTCCACCAGCTGTAAATTGAGAGGCAATCCACTCCACATATTCTGGCATGTGTTGCACTCTTAATTTTACTAGTTCAAAACCCGTATGAGCCAATTGATCATTGGCTTGTACAAAATAGCGAGAATCCGTCCATAGTCCAGCGAATTGCTGTGTGATTACGAGTGTTCCAGCTGATCCTGTAAATCCAGATGTCCAAGCAATACATTTGTAATATTCAGGTAGATATTCACTGATATGCGGATCAGATGAAGGAATAATATAGGCATCTATATTTTGTTCTTTCATTTGAGCGCGTATAGCTTGTAGCTTTTCTATATGTGTCATAATTATTGAGTAATTTCAGTTAAAGGTACGAAATGCAATTTTTACATGCAGTATAATTAACGTGTTTTTAGTGGAAGGATTTAATATTTGCTGGTTTTTTACCGCGGTGTTTCCAGCGTTTGTGTGTCCAGAAATAGTAAGCCGGTGCTTCGTTAATTTGTTTTTCCACTTCTTGTAAAAAGCGATTAGTCAATTCGTAATTTGGTATTTCTTTGACTTGTTCACCTGCTTTTAAAAGCGGAATAAACGTTGCCTGATAATGTCCGCGTTTGACGTATTCTACCTTGAGGTACATAGGTTCCATATTGAATTTCTTGCATAGGGCTTCACCACCAGTAAAAACGGGAACTTCAATTCCCATAAAATTTTGCCAGTAATTGGCATCGCCAATCATCGGAGATTGGTCGCTGATGAAGGCGTAAATACCGTGGTTCTTATTGACTTCATTTTGGCGGATCACGCGAATGGTCTCTTTCATTTCGACCAAGCGGGTGTTGAATCGCGTGCGTATTTTTAGAAATAAGTGATCAAAATGTGGATTAGCTAGTTTTTTATAAACCGCATAGCCTTGAAAACTAATGAATTTATCTAAGATAATTAACCATTCCCAGTTGGCGTAATGCGCACAAAATAACAAGGCACTTTTTCCCTGTTTTTCTACTTCTAATATAGTGTCGAGGTTGGTAAATTGAAAGCGTTTCTTCAAGTCCTCTTCCGAGATGGTAAAGGTTTTGATCATCTCCAAGAACATATCGCAAAGGTGTTTGTAAAATTGCTTAACCGTTTGTTGTACTGCTTGATCTGACAAATGAGGCATCGTCAACTTTATATTCTCAGTTACCACTTTGCGGCGGTAGCGCACGATATAATAGAGCAGTACAAAAAAACAATCTGATACAAAGTAAAAGATTGGAAAAGGTAATTTAGAAATAAGCCATAAGACAGGATAGGCGATATAGTAAATGAGTAACTTCATTATTTAGGATTAA
Source organism: Myroides sp. C15-4 (assembly GCF_050522745.1). Classification (NCBI taxonomy): domain Bacteria; kingdom Pseudomonadati; phylum Bacteroidota; class Flavobacteriia; order Flavobacteriales; family Flavobacteriaceae; genus Myroides; species Myroides sp. C15-4. The sequence goes on from NZ_JBMVQX010000042.1 coordinate 24,219, forward strand.
TTTACTAGCAAAGATACTGGATTTAGACTATTTTTAGCCCGTAAATCGACACATAAATGCGAACAGTCGATGGATTTTAAATCGTTGAATATGGATATAGCCCCTATTATTTTAGTTATTTTGGTTGGTACAGGACTGCTTACTTATAAAGGATTACAGGACTACGCTTTTTTTAGTAAATACAATTTTGATTTGAATCGCATTCGCCAAGGAGAATTTTACCGCATTATCACTTCTGGCTTTTTGCATGTAGATTGGATGCATTTTGCCTTTAATATGTTTACGCTGTATATGTTTGCTGGTATTGTGGTAGCTATTAGTGGAAGCTTTTATTTTGTTCTTATTTATCTCTTGAGTATTGTGATAGGGAATGCGTTGACCTACCAACTCTACCACAAGCGAAGTCAATATTTGGCTGTTGGTGCTTCAGGCGGTGTGACAGGTATTGTATACGCCTCGATTTTGTTATATCCCGATTTAAAATTGTATTTATTCTTTATTCCCATCGGGATTAAGGGGTATATTTTTGCAATTGGGTATTTGTTGTACAGCTTGTATGGGATGCGAAAAAACAGTGATAATATCGGACATGCAGCTCATTTTGGTGGAGCAATTGGCGGATTAGTGCTAACCTTAGTGCGTTATCCTGTCCTCTTGCAACAACAGACATTTTTAATTGTTTTATTGTTGATTCCCATTGTTTTACTCTTGTTTTTGGCTAAGAAAAACAAAATATAGGTGTTAAACATTTATTATAAAAAAGGGGGTAATCTTCATTTTTTAGACGAGTTCGCTATATTTGTTAGACATGATTTAGAAAATTAGTATGATGAAAAAGAATTTTTTACTAGCAAGTGCTTGTCTAGCCTTAGGGGTTGCAGCTCATGCACAAACAGCAGGGACGACTGTTCCACAAATTCAAGTACAAGGTATTGGAAAAGTAAAGGCAGTACCAGATCAAGCTGTCATTCGTTTGGGAATTGAAAATAAAGGAAAAAGCGCAGAGGAAGTAAAAAGCACAAATGATGCGATTGTGGCTAGTGTTTTGAAATATTTGAAAGACGCAAAAGTTCCAGAGAAAAATATTCAAACGCAACGCCTAAGTTTTTATTCATATAAAGATTATACCGATAAAAAAGAATATTTTCAAGCGAGTCAAACCATTACGCTTACTTTAGAAGACCTATCGAAATACGAAGTTTTAATTGCGGGGGTAATGAGTAAAGGAGTTAATCGCATCGATGGAGTAGAGTACAAGTCATCCCAATTGGCTTCCTATCAGACTGAAGCAAGAAAATTAGCGGTTCAAGAAGCTAAGAAAAAAGCAGCGGATTATGCAGAAGCTTTAGGACAAACAGTAGGAAAGGTTTTAGTTGTGACAGATGGGGGAGGAGGATCGCCTCCCGTATTTAGACCGATGTATGCGATGAAATCAGCGGGAGCTGATGAATCAGCGGATCAAACGTTAGCCGTTGGAGAAATAGAAGTGAATACTGCTGTATCCATCAGCTTTGAATTAAAATAAGTACTTTTTTATACACAAGCACCTTACTCTTAAGGTGCTTTTTTTTCTCAATTTGAGAATATCTTACTTCATTCTAACCTAAGGGAATTCAATTCTTGTTCGCTCTAGGTAGGATAGGTTCGGGTGAATCTATCTTTTCTTTTTTAGCGCTTTAGCGCTTTTTCAAAACGTAAATTATCCAAAAATGACCTTTTTTATTTTTAGGTCTACTACATATTGTGCAAAAATCTGTGGGACGAGCAGAGCTTGCATTTCGAGATTTTTTATTCAATTAAATTATTGAATAGAATAGTATTCTACAATTCGAGAATATAGGAGCATTGAAAAACTGTTTTATTTAGTTTTTTAGAACAGTTTTAAATTAAGTTTTATTTATCTTTTTTACTAAATTATGCTTAATTGATGTTGATAATTGTTTAAAGTTATTGTTTACTGCTAAAAATAGTAAACATATGTAGATTAGTTTGCGAAATGTGTAAATTTGTTTGTCGCCTTAAAAATGAAAAAATCCAAACGGTAATGTAGCACTATTTAGTTGTGTTTATTTGCTGTATCGTAGGACTATACTTCACGATATAAGAACTGCCTACTCCCTTACATCAAGAAACAATAAGATTGACTGGATTAAAAACGCATTTTGCGATTTACTTCGATTGACTATTCGTTTTTTGTAAGCTTTGATTGTATTTATTGGACCTATTTAGGTGTTTATTTAATTTTTGTTCGTTAAATAAAAGTTAAGGTTATTTAAATTGTTTGAATTTTAAAACACTGAATATCAAATGTTTATTTGTTTTTAAACAAAGTTGTTATTATTTATTTGGTATAAAAACAACGATTGCGATTTTTTTGGCAAGATAGTTGAATATTAGAGAATAGAACGATATTCTCTTTCATATAAATAGGAAAAAAGAGAAGAAAAAAGAAAAAGTTATGTTACAAGCAAACGAAGTAATTAAAAGATTAAAACAGCTACTCGGATATAAAAATGATTTGGAGTTGGCTAGTTTATTAGGTATAAAACCCAATACACTTTCTTCATGGAAAGTTAGAGAAACGTTGCGCTACGATAAAATCATTGAAATATGCAAAAAACACAAAATTGATTTAAATGATTTGTTTTTGGCTCATCCTAATTCTGTATTAAACGTAGACTTAGAAAATAGAAGAGTAAAAATGATTTCTGTAGATCATCACATTGAATATTTTTTAAATGCAGAAAAATGCTGCGGTACTTCACCAAGCTGTGTTTTTCCTACAGAGGAAGAAATCGATATGGCTTTTCAAATTGGGGTTGAAAATATGTATCCGACGATTAAGGTGAGTTCGTATGTTTTGACGAAAAAAATTGACCTATCAGAAATCAAACCTTGGCATATTTACCTAGTGGTTGTAGAAGGTAAAGGCATTTTGTGCTATCGTTTTAAACGCTATACGCCAGAAGGAGAATTGCTTTTTGTAAGTGATAACCCAGCGTTCGATAACTTTTTGGTTGCCCCAAAAGACGTTCGCGAAGTTTTTTGTATTCGTGGAGCGTTCTTACCTAATATAAAAAACCTCACAGATTATTAAGTGAAGTAAAACCGCTTTGAAATAGCCCTTTACTCAGGATCAGTTGAACGTTTTTCAAATGCGCATCAAGATATCGCTTCTATTGAGAAATAAGTATAAGTCAACAGGAGCAGCTTGGCATCAGAAAATAGCCGTTGATTGAAACCTGTAGTGTTAGTCGTAGGTTGTTGTGATGTTGCATGAAGTGTATGGATAAAGACTGTATTTTCTTTCTAGTCTGACGTTTATTTTGAAAAAAAGAAGATTATGATACGCTTAATTCAACTAATGTAAATGAGAAAAATTTAATTTTTTTTCACAACAAAAAAACTGCATTTCGAGATTGTGTCCAATCTCAGTCACCCGATTTATTCCTTGTGTTCTAAAGAATGGAACTTCTAGTACTAGAAGCGTGATTTTATGCGATTTTTTGAACAAAAATAGATTTTGATTTAATATTATAATTAGTATAAATACTTAGATAATTATTTATTATAAAGATCTTTTACTGTTATTATTTGTAATAATTATGTATTATTGTTATTGATAATTCAGTAGTTGTATTTTTGTAATATTAAATTTTAAGAATTATATAATACAAAAAAATAAAACATGATAAGAAGAATTATTCCATTGGTTACGCTTGTTTTAAGTGGAACAGCTGTGGCACAAGTTGGTATCGGTACCAAAAAAGCAGCTAGTGCTGCTCAACTGGAAGTTGTAGCCGAAAATAAAGGTATTTTAATTCCCCGTGTTAAACTTAAGGCACTGACACAATATGCACCAATTGTCGGTGATGAAGTGGAAAGTTTATTAGTCTATCACACAGGTGAAAATAACCTAAAAGCAGGATTTTACTATTGGAAAAACAGCACTTGGATTGCTTTACTTTCGGGCGATACAATTGTTGACCGTATGAATAATACATTTGCAATAGGTCCTAATCCAACACAGCATAATGAAGAATCTCTGGTTATTACTGATACTGAAAATCACAGCGTATATTTAGCAATTGCTGATATTGCAAAGAACAGTACGTTTGTTACAAACTTAGTAGAGAACCAAGAGTTCATTACCAAGTTGGGCGACAACATTGACTTTGTTAATCACATCACCAACAAGCAGGAGTTTATTGACAATATCATCAATAACTTAAAAGGGAAGTATGGAAATGTAAACTACAATCCTACCACGAATAAATTTGTGTATTACGATGCACAAGGCGGTGAGCATGATATTGATTGGTCTGCGTTGAATACTGTAAACGTGAGCTTTACCTTAGATAATGATTATTTAGTTGTAACGGATTCGAACAACAATAAAGTATCGTTAGCGGTAGAGGAGATAGCGAAGAACAGCAAATTCGTTACGAATTTAGTAGAGAACCAAGAGTTCATTACCAAGTTGGGTGACAACATTGACTTTGTTAATCACATCACCAACAAGCAGGAGTTTATTGATAACATCATCAATAACTTAAAAGGGAAGTATGGAAATGTAAACTACAATCCTACCACGAATAAATTTGTGTATTACGATGCACAAGGCGGTGAGCATGATATTGATTGGTCTGCGTTGAATACTGTAAACGTGAGCTTTACCTTAGAGAGCGATAATTTAGTTGTGACGGATTCGGAGCAAAACAAAGTATCCATTTCAGTAGTGGAGTTGGCAAACAACAAAACCTTTGTGGAGCATATTGCAAATAATAACGACTTCATTACCACATTGGGCGACAACATTGACTTTGTTAATCACATCACCAACAAGCAGGAGTTTATTGACAACATCATCAATAAGTTGACCAAGAAGTACGGGAATGTCAACTATGATCCGATCAACAATGTCTTCTTCTATTACGATGAACATGACGCTCGTCAAGATATTGACTGGTCTGCCTTGAATACGGTAAACGTGAGCTTTACCTTAGAAGGCGATAATTTAGTTGTGACGGATTCGGAGCAAAACAAAGTATCCATTTCGGTAGTGGAGTTGGCAAACAACAAAACCTTTGTGGAGCATATTGCAAATAATAACGACTTCATTACCACATTGGGCGA
>NZ_JBMVQX010000043.1:0-28014 GCF_050522745.1 Myroides sp. C15-4
CTTCATCTGTAAAAACGAAATATTAGACAAAGATACAGTTTTATAAAAACAAAAAGACCCGCTATAACGGGTCTTCTATTTGATTATAGCTGAACGCGAACCACTTTTTTCTTTGTCTTCATCTGTAAAAACGAAATATTAGACAAAGATACAGTTTTATAAAAACAAAAAGACCCGCTATAACGGGTCTTCTGTTGTCTTATACTTGTGTCATTGTTACTAAATGGGCAGAGGGTATTTTAATGTGCTGTACTCCATCACTAAAAATGTAATGGTTCACCTCCTGTTTGTCTGAATAATCCAGCGCAATGAGCTTTTTATCGTGGCTTACAGCTTCAACTATTCCATTGCGTTCTTCTTTATAAGAAACCCTAAACCTTTTCCCAACTAATTCGCAAATACTAGCTTGATCTAGTTCAAAAATCTCATTTGAGGACATATTAAAAATTTAAAATTACACAAGGGACAAGATACGAAAAATAACCCTTAAAACCTATTCAAAATCAAATAAACAACTAGAAACAAATAAGTTAGCTTTTAAAAAAATGATTATTTGCTATTTAATTTCCTTGCTAATCCATCCAGATTACAAGCGCTTTTTTCTTTTGGTGTTCTAAAATAAAGTACCTTTGTAAGCCAATTCATTCACTCTATTATGAAGCGTTCGACTCCTAATTTGACAACAATTGAGCGCAAGAGTTTTGTTCCGTGTAAAGATTTTAAAAACCTCCATTTCTTTTTATACCCAACTGGGCTTTACGATCCTTTGGCAAGGCGAACAGTTGTGTTTACTAGCGTTGGGACAAACCAAATTTTTCTTGCAAAACTTTTATGTCAAAGCGCTAGCCGAAAACTATATGTTACACTTACACGTAGAAAATGTAGATGACTGGTATCAACACATCCAAGACTTACATCTTGACGAGGTTTTTGCTATTAACGTAACTCTCCCGGAGGATCGTCAATGGAATATGCGCGACTTTGTTCTACTTGATCCTTCTGGTGTGCTTTGGCGTATTGGTCACAACATCTAGTTTCTTTTACTTTTTTTGCTAAAACAGAATCTATAAAATACTCACAAAAAAATACAACTATTTTATCCTATCCTTGAAAAATAGGAATTCCTGATACTGTTTTTAGCAATGAATTAGTGTACAACTACCAAACAAGAGAAGTATGTTCCACCATACGGGCAACAGGGGCAGTAAAGGATTACCTCAAATTTGTCTACAATGGCAGAAATTATATCGTTCAAGCAGAAATGGATGATTATAAAATCACTTTTACTTTAAATCAAATCTAAAAAATAAAAAAGTCTTTGGGAAACCAAAGACTTTTTTTATTATTTCGCTTGAATCAATTCATCTAATGACACTCTAAATTTGGAACTATTCCAATCGGCGGCTCTAAATTTCTTTACTACAATATTTCCTTTTTTGTCTATAACATAAGAAGCAGGTAAAGAAGTCGAATACAAAGCTGCTGGAGGGCCATCTTGTTGAAAATAGGTCGGTAAGGTATAGCCGTGTTTTTCTTTGAATGCCTTTACTTTATCGGCATCATCCGTTGTAACAAACAAAAAGACAACACTGTCTTTGTAATCGTCATACAGCGCTTGAAAACTAGGTTTTTCAGCAATACACGGTGGGCACCACGTCGCCCAAAAGTTGAGTATCACTACTTTTCCCTTCGTACTTGCAATATCAAATACCCGTCCTTCCTCGTCTAATAAAGTCCACCCTTCTAAACTTACTTGCTCAACATCTTCTTGTTTCTCTAAACTGGGACTCATCGCTATTAGCTGATTTACCCATACCTTAAACGTCGTCCCCAATGGAGTAAATAGCACCACAAAAAGAATCAGGATGAAAACTGCGTTTCCAATCCATCCTTTCTTCTTTTTTTCTCCTTTATTAAACATACCTGATTTTATTTAGCATAAATATATAAACTTTATACCCATAATGCCAAATAAAAATAATTAATTTTAATTTTAATATATTTTAACCTTTTTTACACAATATATTCACAATTTTATTCCTTAAACATATCATCAAAGGTAATTTCTTTCCTTCCTGGCAATACAATATTTAAAATTATACCAATAATGGAAGCCAATGCCATGCCCTCAATTGACATTAAATCACCAATATGGATCGCTGCACCCCCAATTCCAATGATTAAAATCACAGAAGAGATAATTAAATTGCGTTTTACTTTAAAATCAACTTTATTTTCCACCAACATACGCAATCCACTGGAAGCGATAATTCCAAATAACAAAATGGATACACCACCCATTACTGGAGCGGGAATCGTAGCGAGTAAAGCGGTAATTTTTCCACAAAATCCAAAGAGGATAGCAAAACAAGCGGCTCCAATAAAAACATAAATGCTAAAGGCACGTGTAATGGCTAAGACACCAATATTTTCTCCATACGTTGTATTTGGTGGACCTCCAATCAAGGAGGCTAACATGGTAGCTACACCATCCCCTAACATCGAACGATCTAAACCTGGGTCGTTAATTAAATCTTTATTGATTACCTTACTCAACACCAGTTGATGTCCAATATGTTCTGCTATAGGTACAATAGCCACAGGTAACATCACAAAGACGACATACAGTGTAACCGAAGGTGTATAATCGACAAAAGGAATAGTAAAATTAGGTATTTGAAACCAAGCGGCTTCCATCACAGGTGCGAAGTTAACAACGCCCATCGAAGCTGAAAATAAATATCCTCCTATGATACCAACCAAAACAGGAATAACGCTCAAAAATCCCTTGGTAAAAATCGCAGCGATAATCGTAATGGCTAAAGTTACTAATCCGATCGTCACATAAGTAAGGTCATATTCACCTGTGGGATTATTAGTAACCATCCCAACTGCTGTACTAGCTAATCCCAATCCAATCACCATAATCACAGGCCCCACAACAATAGGCGGCAGTAACTTCATCAGCCAATTAGTTCCTGCTTTAGCAATCAAAAGTGCAACGAAAGAATACACCACCCCAACTAAAAAACTCCCCACTAAAAAACTTCCAACAGGTACATCGTTTGTCGTTACTTGTTCCATCGCTTTGATGGCGATAATGGGATTGATAAACGCAAAAGAAGATCCTAAATAAGAAGGAACTTTGCCTCGGGTAATCGCTATAAAAACCAACGTACCAATTCCACTAGATATCAAGGCGATAGCAGGATCCATTCCCGTTAAGGTAGGGACTAAAACCGTTGCGCCAAACATGGCGAATAAGTGTTGAATACTCAATAAAAACCACTGTCCCATTTTGGGTTTTTCATCAATGGCTAAAACAACTTTTTGATCCTGACGGTCATTCATGGTGTTATCTATTTAAAACAAATGCGAAAATAGGTCATTTTCAAGCAAAAATAAAATAACAGTAGTAATCCGTATTATTTTGAGGCTGTATTTCTAGTGGTTAGATACGTTGCTAGTAGTGCAATCCCCCCTAACACCATCAAGGTAGTAAAGAAGCCACCCCAATGGTTTTTATTGATAAAAAAACCGGTGGAGCTGCCAATTAACGTAGACCCCATATAGTAGAAAAACCAATACAATGCTGTGGCCGAACTTTTAGCCTTTCCTCCTACCTGTGTAACAACGCGACTCGCAATGGTGTGCCCACTGAAAAAAGCAACAGTAAACAGGGTTAGTCCAACTAAGATCACGACTAAATCAGCGACATACATCAGACCTAGCCCCACTAAAAGTAACCCCAAAGCAAACAGCAATACCTTTTTTGCCGGATAGCGATCAGATAAACGACCTGCTACTAAATTTCCCACAATCCCAAACGCATACATAAGAAAAATTAAGGCAATGAGGTAATGTGGTAGGCTATAAGGAGGGGCTTCTAATTTAAACCCCAAATAGTTGTAAATACTCACGAATGCTCCCATCAAACAAATCGCAACGACATACATCGCCAAGATTTTTTTATTGCTGAAAATGCGTTGCATTTGACGGACTTTTTTATTGAATTTTCCTTTTTCAGGCTCAAAGAAATTTGATTCAGGAAACAAAAAATAGAAGACAACAGCAATCCCCAACGCCAACAGTCCAATCGTCAACACCGCTACTTGCCAATTGTACCACCCACTGACCAAAGCAGCGATAATACGCCCAAACATACCGCCAAACGTATTACCTGCCAAATAAAAACTAATCGCTGTTCCTATGGATTTTCCATCGATCTCTTCTGCTAAATACGCCAAAGTCACCGCAGATACGCCCGAAATACAAATTCCCTTTAGGAGATTTATATTAATTAACAGCGAAAAATCGGCAACAAAAACAGACACTAAGGTCAATAAAGTAGAGGAAACCAACGAAAACAACATCACGTCTTTTCGAGGATAACGGTCTGCAATAAAAGCAAACAATAGCAAACCAAGGGCCATTCCCAAAGTCGAAGCCGAAACCAAATAGCTACTTTCAGCGGGTGTGATGCTAAAATAATGCGTTATTTCCGACAGGAGTGGTTGATAATTGTAGAGCTGTGCAAAAACAGAAACCCCAATTAAAAAAATCCCCCATTTGATTCGCTTATAACGCACGCTTCCTTTGACCGCTTTCTCCGTATCTTTAAAGTCAATATAGGTCGTTGTTGCCATTTTATGCTATAATTTGAAGTAAAGGTAAACTTAAGTTCTAAATTTGTAAAATGGTATTTTTCTATAACATCGATCGATAAAACCGATTACTATATGGAACTCAGACAACTCAAATATTTTTTAAAAGCAAAGGAATTGCTCAACTTTACCGAAGCAGCAAAGGAACTATACATCACCCAAAGCACCTTGTCTCAGCAAATTAAACAATTAGAAGATGAATTGGGTATCCCTTTATTTGATCGCATTGGCAAACGCGTATCCATCACAGAAGCCGGTGAGCTCTTTGCTACCTATGCGGAAAAGAGTATCCAAGCCTCCAATGATGGTAAATTAATTCTTGAGGATTTAAAGCAAATTAATACGGGAACCTTGAGTATTGGTTTGACTTGGGGATTAAAATCCATTGTCATTAATGCATTTAAAAATTTCATCGAACAATTCCCAAAGATCAAACTACAGGTAACCTTTGGCACCACTACAGAACTCATTGAAGCACTCCTCAAACAAGAGATTGACTTCGCCTTGACTTTTTACGAAGGAAAGCACAGTGATGAGCTTCTACATGACCCCATTATGAGTTCGGATATGGCGGTGATTGTCTCGTCAAAGAGTCCTTTGGCAACCAAAAAGAGCCTTACCTTAAAAGAGGTAGAACAGCTAACCTTAGCTCTTCCTGTTCAAGGATTCAGTACGCGTGACTTCTTAGATCGTCAGTTTGAAAAATACAAGGTAAAACCCAATATTACCGTAGAAGTGAACTATACAGCAACCATTGTAGACTTAGTTCGAACAGGAGCTTTTCAAACCATCTTAACTTTAGCGACCGTACACGGCGAAAAAGGGTTATGCGCGATCCCGATTCGAGGAACCAATATGAAACGCGAAGCAGTTACTTTGCGTTTGAAAGACAGCTACCAGAAAAAAGCAGCCACGTATTTTATAGATTTATTAAAGGCTGAAGATACGGAGGAGTATAATCAATTGTGAGTGATAGAAAATGGAGATGGGGTATTGGAGATGGGGTATTGGAGATGGGGTATTGGAGATGGGAAAAGGGAAAAGGGAAAAGGGTGAAACCGAAACGCCGTGTAGGTTCATCGAACACCAAAACAAAAAAATTGTTTTGGAGAAGGGAAAGTGGAGATGGGAAAGTGGAGATGGGAAAGTGGAGATGGGAAAGTGGAGATGGGAAATGGGTAGACTCTTCTAATTAAGATGATTGTAGCAAAGAGCAAAAAGCAAAGAGCAAAAAGCAAAGAGCAAAAAGCAAAGAGCAAAAAGCAAAGAGCAAAGAGCAAAAAGCAAAAAGCAAAGAGCAAAAAACAAAGAGCAAAAAACAAAGAGCAAAAAGCAAAGAGCAAAGAGCAAAGAGCAAAAAACAAAGAGCAAAAAACAAAGAGCAAAAAACAAAGAGCAAAAAACAAAAAGCAAAGAGCAAAAAGCAAAAAGCAAAGAGCAAAGAGCAAAGAGCAAAGAGCAAAAAGCATAAAAAAAAATGGGTTCAGTATAATAAGAAAGGGTTTTCGTTTTAAAGCGAAAACCCTTTCTTATTTATATTCTACTTATACTAAATGGATCACATACGCATCTCCATTTTCCAATCTCCAATAACCTACTTCCCTGCTGCGATTAAATTTAAAGCAGAACCTGCTTTAAACCATTTTACTTGACTAGCATTATACGTGTGATTTGCAGCAATTACATCTTTAGATCCATCTGCATGAACAAATTCTAGGTGTAGCGCTTTACCTGGAGCAAATTCTGTCAAATCTAAGAAATTGATTGTATCATCTTCTTGTACTTTGTCATAATCGGCTTCATTGGCAAACGTAAGGGCTAACATTCCTTGTTTTTTCAAGTTTGTTTCGTGAATACGTGCAAATGATTTTACCAATACCGCAGTTACTCCTAAATGACGAGGTTCCATCGCAGCGTGCTCACGTGAGGATCCCTCTCCGTAGTTTTGGTCTCCCACAACAATCGAAGGGATTCCTGCGGCTTTATACGCACGTTGAACTGCAGGTACGGCATCATACGTTCCTGTCAGCTGATTTTTCACTTTATTTGTTAAGTGGTTAAATGCATTTTCTGCACCAATCAACATATTATCTGAAATATTATCTAAGTGACCACGGAAGCGCAACCAAGGTCCAGCCATGGAAATATGGTCCGTCGTACATTTACCGAAAGCTTTGATCAACAATTTTGCTCCTGTAATATTTTGTCCATTCCAAGGGGCAAAGGGTTCTAATAATTGAAGACGGCTTGATGTTGGAGAAACAATAACTTCTACATTTGCCCCATCTGCTGCGGGAGCTTGATATCCTGGGTCTTCCACATCAAATCCTCTTTTTGGCAATTCATCCCCTGTTGGAGGAAGCAATTTCACCTCTTGTCCTTCGTCGTTGATTAGTGTATCTGTAAGTGGATTAAACCCTAGATCGCCTGCAATAGCTAAAGCAGCTACCATTTCGGGTGAAGTTACAAAAGCATGAGTATTGGGATTACCATCCGCGCGTTTAGAGAAATTTCGGTTGAATGAATGAACGATAGTATTCTTTTCTCCTTTATCTGCTCCTGCGCGATCCCATTGTCCAATACAAGGTCCACAAGCATTGGTAAATACTTTAGTTCCCATTTTCTCAAAGGTTTCGATAATTCCATCTCGTTCAATGGTATAGCGAATTTGTTCTGATCCAGGATTAATTCCGAACTCCGCTTTAGGGGTGATTCCATGTTTCACTGCTTGCTCAACGATAGAAGCAGCTCTTGACATATCTTCATAAGAAGAGTTGGTACAAGATCCGATTAACCCCCACTCTACTTTCAAAGGCCAACCATTTGCTTCTGCATCGGCTCTCATTTTTGAAACGGGTGTTCCTCGATCTGGGGTAAACGGACCATTGATGTGTGGCTCTAACTCGGATAAGTTAATTTCGATTAATTGATCAAAATATTGAGCTGGATTCGCATAAACTTCGGCATCAGCGGTTAAGTGTTCTGCTACTTGATCGGCTGCATCAACCACATCTTGACGTCCCGTAGCCGCTAAATAACGACGCATGGAATCATCATAACCAAAAGTAGAAGTTGTTGCTCCAATCTCTGCTCCCATATTACAAATTGTTCCTTTTCCTGTACACGACATCGATAAGGCTCCTTCGCCAAAATACTCCACAATAGCTCCTGTTCCTCCTTTTACTGTAAGAATATCTGCTACTTTTAAGATGACATCTTTAGGCGCCGTCCATCCGTTCAATTTACCGGTTAACTTCACCCCAATCAACTTTGGAAATTTAAGTTCCCAAGCCATACCTGACATCACATCTACCGCATCAGCTCCTCCTACTCCAATGGCTAACATGCCCAATCCACCTGCATTTACGGTATGGGAATCTGTTCCTATCATCAATCCGCCCGGAAAAGCATAGTTTTCCAAAACAATTTGGTGAATAATTCCCGCTCCTGGTTTCCAGAATCCGATGCCATATTTATTGGATACCGATGATAAAAAATTAAATACTTCTGACGATTGTGTTTCTGCAACTTTTAAATCTGTTGCTGCACCAACTTTTGCTTGAATCAAGTGATCACAGTGTACCGTTGTTGGAACAGCTACTTTCTCTTTTCCCGCATGCATAAATTGCAACAACGCCATCTGAGCCGTTGCATCTTGACAAGCTACGCGATCTGGAGCAAAATCAACATAATCTTTTCCGCGTTCAAATGTTTGAGCAGGCATGCCTTCCCATAAATGCGTATATAAAATTTTCTCTGTAAGTGTTAAAGGACGACCAACTAACTCACGCGCTTTCGCCACGCGATCAGGCATCTTTGCATACACCTTCTTAATCATTTCGATATCAAAAGCCATAATAACAATTCTTTTTTAAATGTTTGATTTATACTACAATTTACTGCTTTTAGGAGAGATAAAAAGTATGAAAATGTTAAAGCGAGATATTTAAAATGATTCTACTTTGTTGTTTGTTTTTTGCACTTTGCGCGGTTTGTTGTTTGTTGTTTGTGAGCGTGGTCTGATTTTAATTACTACATAAAATATTATCATCCATAATGAAAAACGGAATACATTTTGAATGCATTATAAATATATAACGTTAACATTTTCTACATTATGCACTATTATTTTTTTGAAAAGCTTACCGTATGGCAGAATGCCAGAAATACAACTAAAGATATTTACATACTCACTAAGAAATTTCCTGTCGAAGAAAAATATGGTTTGGTTTCTCAACTAAGACGAGCAATGTCTAGTGTAATGGCTAATATAGCTGAAGGAATGGCTAGAACAACAAATAAAGACAAAACTCATATGATAAATATTTCATACTCTTCTGCTATTGAGGTAATTAATTTTCTTGTTTTAAGTTTGGATTTAGAGTTAATATCTCCTGAAGAATATGTTTATCTCCGCGAAAAATTAGAACATATTACAAATCAACTAGTAAGTTTACGTAAAAAATTGAAAGAGTAAATAATTAATCCAAGTATTAGGACAAAACTCACAAAGTACAAACAACAAATCGAAGCGTAGCGTAGATTCATCGAACACCAAAACCAATATGAACTAGGTGAGATAAAGAGCGAACCACGCAAAGTACAAACCGCACAAAGAGCAAACAACAAATCGAAGCGTAGCGTAGATTCATCAAACACCAAAACCAATATGAACTAGGTGAGATAAAGAGCGAACCGCGCAAAGTACAAACCGCGCAAAGAGCAAACAACAAATCGAAGCGTAGCGTAGATTCATCGAACACCAAAACCAATATGAACTAAGTGAGATAAAGAGCGAACCACGCAAAGTACAAACCGCGCAAAGAGCAAACAACAAATCGAAGCGTAGCGTAGCGTAGCGTAGCGTAGCGTAGCGTAGCGTAGCGTAGCGTAGATTCATCGAACACCAAAACCAATATGAACTAGGTGAGATAAAGAGCGAACCGCGCAAAGTACAAACCGCGCAAAGAGCAAACAACAAATCGAAGCGTAGCGTAGATTCATCAAACACCAAAACCAATATGAACTAGGTGAGATAAAGAGCGAACCGCGCAAAGTACAAACCGCGCAAAGTGCAAAAAACAAACCGCACAAAAAAAAGACCCTCTTAAAAAAGAAGGTCTCATTTATATTGTATCTATTCTATTAAAAGAATTATTTCGTAGAAATAGGTTTAAACTTTGTTAAGTTAATTCCTTCTACAGAAGCTTTATACTCTTCCATTGTAGGAACTCTACCCAAGATAGCAGAAAGTACAACTACAGGTGTTGAAGCTAACAAAGATTCTCCTTTTTTGCGTTCTGAATCTTCTACTACACGTCCTTGGAATAAACGCGTTGAGGTAGCCATTACCGTGTCTCCTTTTGCCGCTTTTTCTTGGTTCCCCATACATAAATTACAACCAGGGCGTTCTAAGTACATGATATTTTCATATTCTGTACGCGCGTTGTTTTTAGGTAAAAGGTCGCTGAATTCAAAACCAGAATACTTTTGTAAGTATTCCCAATCGCCTTCTGCTTTTAATTCGTCAATGATATTATACGTTGGAGCTGCAACAACAAGTGGAGCATTAAACTTCACTGAACCTGTTTGTTTTTCGATGTTTTTCAACATTTGAGAAACAATTTTCAAGTCATCTTTGTGCACCATACATGAACCTACGAATCCAAGATCTACTTTTTTATCTCCACCATAGAAAGAAAGCTCTCTAATTGTATCGTGTGTATAACGTTTAGAAACATCATCGTTATTTACGTCTGGATCGGCGATCATTGGTTCTTCGATGATATCAAGATCTACAACAACTTCAGCATAGTATTTTGCATTAGCATCTGGAGTCAACGCTGGTTTATCTCCTGTTCTAATTTCTTCAATACGCTTGTTTGCTCTGTTGATTAGCCCTTGTAACACTTGGTTTTTGTTATCCATTCCTTTATCGATCATGATTTGGATACGGCTTTTCGCAATTTCCAATGATTCGATTAAGGTTTCATCTTGAGAGATACAGATAGACGCTTTGGCTTTCATTTCTGCTGTCCAGTCTGTGAATGTAAACGCTTGATCCGCAAGTAAAGTTCCGATGTGAACTTCGATAATTCTTCCTTGGAATACGTTTTCTCCACCAAACTGTTGTAACATTTGTGCTTGAGTAGCGTGAACGACATCACGGAAATCCATGTGTTCTTTCATGTTTCCTTTGAAGGTTACTTTTACTGACTCTGGAATTGGCATAGAAGCCTCTCCTGTTGCTAAAGCTAAAGCTACCGTTCCTGAATCCGCTCCAAAAGCCACCCCTTTAGACATTCTTGTATGTGAATCTCCTCCGATGATGATTGCCCACTCATCCACTGTAATATCGTTTAATACTTTGTGGATTACGTCTGTCATAGAATGGTATTCTCCTTTCGGGTCACGAGCCGTGATCAAACCGAAATCATTCATGAATTTCATCAATTTCGGGATATTTGCTTGTGCTTTTTTATCCCATACAGATGCTGTGTGACATCCTGACTGGTAAGCTCCATCTACGATAGGAGAAATAACAGTTGCTGCCATTGCTTCCAACTCTTGAGCAGTCATCAATCCTGTTGTATCTTGTGATCCTACGATATTCACTTCTACGCGAACGTCAGAACCTGCGTGTAATACTTTTCCTTCTGTTACACCTACTGCGTTGCGGTTAAAGATTTTTTCTACTGCTGTTAATCCTTGGCCCTCAATTGAGATTTCTTTTGAAGGAGCAAAAACTACAGGCGCTTCTACTTTCAATAATTTAGCAGCAAATGTTTGGATTTTTTTACCAAATACGATAGCATATGATCCACCTGCTTTGATAAATTCCATTTTTTGTGGAGTTAAAGCTTTCGAAATATCGATTAACTCTTGGTCTCCATGGTATAATTTTTTTGTTTTTGTATTAATTGTTAATACCGTTCCCGTAGCTACAGAATAAACCTCTTCTAAAATTGGCTCATCCTTTTCATTGCGCATTACGTTTCCGTTTGCATCTGTCTTTTTAACCCAGTTTTTAAGGTCAATACCGATACCTCCTGTTACATCAACTGTAGTTAAGAAGATTGGAGAAATACCGTTTGTACCTGCAACAATTGGAGCAATATTTACGAATGGTACATAAGGACTTGCTTGTTTACCTGTCCAAAGCGCTACGTTATTTACCCCTGACATTCTCGAAGATCCTACTCCCATCGTTCCTTTCTCAGCGATTAACATCACTTTTTTACCAGGGTGTTGTGCTTGTAGGTCTTTAATTGCTTGTTGAGCCTCAGGCGTAATCATACACAATCCGTGTAATTCACGGTCTGCACGCGAGTGCGCTTGATTTCCTGGAGAAAGTAAATCCGTAGAGATATCCCCTTCACCAGCAATAAATGTTACTACTTCGATTTTCTCGTCTACTTCAGGAAGTTTAGTAAAGAACTCCGCTTGAGCATAGCTTTCCAAAATTTCTTTGGCAATAGCATTTCCATTTTCAAACGCTTCTTTCAAACGCGCTGTATCTGCTTCGTATAAGAACACTTGTGTTTTCAATACTTTAGCCGCTTCTTGTGCGATTGCTGTATCATTACCCAAGGCTAAATCCAATAGTACAGCAATAGAAGGACCACCCTTCATATGCGATAACAATTCGAATGCAAAGGCAGGTGTAATTTCACTTACTACTGCTTCACCTAAGATGATTTCTTTTAAAAATTTAGCTTTCACTCCAGCCGCACTAGTCGTACCAGGTAAAACATTGTAAATAAAAAGTTTCAGCGATTCCGCACGGTTTGCGTTTGCTGTATCTATTATTTGTGCTATGATTTCGCTTAATAGCTCAGCACCATCAATTGGCTTAGGGTTAAGTCCTTGATTTTTTCTTTCTTCAATCTCGTTGATGTAATCTGTATAAAAGCTCATAATTAATATCTATTGCTTACAGGTGATCGAAAAGCACATGCCTCCTAGCCCCCATAAAATATTATTTTGTATTCGTTTTTTACTTACTGTTGTTGTTTGCACACCTTGTGATCCGGCCCATTTCATTCGCTAAAAGCAAAACGAGACTAAACCTCTCACCTGGTGTTTAAAAGAACATTTGACTTGTATTTTATTTTTTGTCGTCGCAAATTTAATCAATCTAATTAATTTTCAAAAGTTTTTACTATTTCCTACAAATCCAAAAATTATTATTTATAAACATTCTACTTTAATGAAGAAACAACAATACTTTTAGTCTTTATCATCAATTAATCTGAAATTAATTATTTTTTACCCTATAAAATTAAGATATTTCAATTTTTCAATCCTATTTAATAAAAAACGACATTGTAGTCTATTGCTAAAATGTCGTTTTCAATCGTTTAGATTATTATTTTCTTAGTTTTTAAGCCAATTATTATGGAATTTACAGTCTCTATATTCCCCTTGAATGTTAATATAGGCATCTTTAATCTTCTTGGTTACCCATTTTTGTAGCTCTTCTTCTTGTTTTTTGTTCAACGCCATGTTTTTCACCTTAGTATAATCCTCAACAAAGTCAATTTTGTGAGCAGCAATCTTTTTGTTGATTGTTACAATTCGGTAACTTTTTTGGTCTCTATAATCTGTTTTTAAAGAAACAGTAGACACTTCATTTTCTTTGAGTGAATTAACTAAAAAATACAATTCTCTATCTTCCATTGTATTCAAATCAAAACGAGTATCCATAGTCATCGGATCTCTCAATACCCCACCATTTTGTCTTGTATCTTTATCATCAGATGAAGCTGCTGCTGCATCGGCAAAAGTAATTTCTTTGTTGACTATTTTTTCGCGAATACCCTCTGCTTTTTTCTTCGCTTCTTCTAATGCTTTTTCCGTTGGTTTTGGTACCAATAAGATATGGCGTACATCTAAGTGTTGTCCTCTAATTTTTTCCAAATAGATAATGTGATAACCAAACTCCGTTTCAAATGGAGTAGAGATTTCCCCTTCAGCTAAGCTAAAAGCAACTTCCTTAAACTCTTTGGCAAAAGGAGATTTTTTGGTGATAGAATAGAATCCACCATTTGCTGCGGAACCTTTATCATCCGTAAACAATACCGCTTTACTGAAAAAACTTGCGCCATTTTCTAAAACGTCCGTACGCATTTCATTTAAGCGATCGATCACTTTTTGTTTTTGTTCTTTTGAGATTTCTGGTTTAATCACGATTTCAGCAATTTCTACTTCATCCCCCACCGTCGGTCTTTCGTCTTCTGGAATAGCTTTAAAGAACTGTCTTACCTCCTCAGGTGTGATCGATACTTTTTCCACAATGTGTCGTTGCATCGCTTGTGTCAACTTATTTTGCTTTACAATATCAAAGAAGTAATCTCTGAATTCTTCCTCTGATTTTTTGTTGTAAAACCCTAAAATACGATCCATACTTCCCACTTCTTCAACCATGCGATTGATCTGATCATTCATGAAAGCAGTTACCTCGGCATCATTCACTTCAATACTATCTTGAACTGCTTGGTGGGCATATAATTTATCTTCTAACAAACGCTCGAATAAATCACATTTTGACAAATTATCAATAGGAATACGCTGTGCTTTTAACTCCAACAGTGTCTTATCAATTTCTGATTCTAAGATTACGTAATCTCCAACAACGCCAACTACACCGTCAATCTTTCTTTTTCCTGTTGAATTCTGTGCTTGCATTCCTCCTATCATCACAAGTGATAGCCCCAAAGCAAACATGACCTTCTTACTGATAAATTTCATAATTTTTATCTTTTTTTGCATCTTTTAAAATATCTTCTTCTATCTGTTTTAATAATTCCATTTTTCGATTATTTAGGACCATCAAACGCAAAGAGGGTTCTAAATAAGAATATGGAAGAATATCTCCTTTTCTCAGTACTTGACTAATGCGCACAAAGTACGTACTATTTTCATCCTTAACCTCGAAATAGGTATTGTTTTTTAAATATTGTTCTCTATTTTCTGCATTAATAAAGGGTAATTTCTCGTAAATCTGGGATACATTTACCCAAAGGGAGTCGTTTAAGACATAGGATTTCATCTGCAGTGACAATTGATCTAACAATTCATACTTTACATCTTTTCCTCCATTAAATCCACTTTTTACCTTGTTGTAATGCGAATTGGAATTTAAAATATTGACATAGGCTAATTTCACCAGCATATCATCTACTCTAAATCCTGTTTTTATTTGATCGTAATACTCCTTTAGGTCACTCGCTCGAACCACGGTATCGACAGACTGCTGAACTAATTTCTCTAGGTATCCTTTAATTAAAAGCTCTGATTTGAAATTGGCTACTAATTCGTCTATTTCCCTTTTTTTGTCATCTGATAAATTAAATGCTGCTGCATCCATCAACAGCTGTTTGGTTGCCCATTTATTGATAAATAGCTCAACCATAGCGATACTGTCTTTGACCGTACTCTGCGGAGGTACAATATGTTGCAACGAAGAGCGATCCAAATACTTATCATCTACGCGAGCAATATAGTTAGCGCCATCTAGTTTTTTTTGCTTAGTACAACTTGTATAGCCCAAAAGCACCATCAATAAAACAACGCTGTATTTGATATACTTTATTTTCATATCCTTCATTACCTATACCTTCCTTTTATTTTATTACGCTAACAAAAATAACATTTCTAAGCCGTAAATGAGATTATTTTTAAAAAAACGGGTAAAAATACGCTTAAATAAACAAGTTAAAAAACTTAATTAACAATATTACTAAACCCTCATTTATTTACCTTAAGGATTAACATTCTCTTTGGTTTTTTCCTTCTAATTTCCTTTTCATTTGCTGTTTTCTTCTATCGCTTTACCGATGAATCTCCTCTTCGGTGGGAAGTGAATCCCACCGCTTAACCAACGATTACTATTCATTATTATTATTTTTAGCAAATAATGAGTATTTTTGCAACCTAATTTTTTTAGAGATGAGTTTTTTAACAGAAATAGAACGCAGAAGAACATTTGGTGTAATTGCTCACCCCGATGCTGGTAAGACTACCTTAACAGAGAAATTACTTCTTTTTGGAGGAGCCATTCAAGAAGCAGGTGCAGTGAAGAATAACAAGATTAAAAAAGGAGCTACTTCGGATTTCATGGAGATTGAGCGCCAAAGAGGAATCTCAGTTGCTACATCTGTATTAGCCTTTAATTATAAAGACAAAAAAATCAACATCTTAGATACGCCAGGTCACAAGGACTTTGCTGAAGATACTTTCCGTACGTTAACGGCAGTAGACAGCGTTATTGTTGTGATTGACGTAGCAAAAGGGGTGGAAGAACAAACGGAAAAGTTAGTTGAAGTATGTCGCATGCGCAACATTCCGATGATTGTTTTCATCAACAAATTAGACCGTGAAGGGCGTGATGCCTTTGACTTGATGGATGAAGTAGAACAAAAACTACAATTAAAAGTAACTCCGTTGAGCTATCCTATTGGAATGGGGTATGATTTTAAGGGAATCTACAACATCTGGGAAAAGAACATCAACTTATTCACTGATGACAGTCGAAAAAACATCGATGATGTCATTCATATTTCAGATTTAGAATCAAAAGAATTGGATCACTTAATCGGCGATACCACAGCAGGCAAATTAAGAGAAGAGTTGGAAATTATCCAGGAGATTTACCCTGATTTTGATCGAGAAGCGTATGTAAAAGGACAGTTACAACCTGTATTTTTTGGTTCTGCCTTGAATAACTTTGGTGTACGCGAATTATTGGATTGCTTTATTCAAATTGCACCTTCTCCAAGACCCAAAGAGTCAGATACCCGATTGGTTGAACCAACGGAAAAAGGATTTAGCGGTTTTGTATTCAAGATTCACGCCAATATGGATCCAAAACACAGAGACCGTTTGGCCTTTATTAAAATTGTATCGGGTACCTTTGAGCGCAACACACCTTATTTACACGTGCGTCAAAACAAGAAATTGAAATTCTCTAGTCCGAATGCTTTCTTTGCTGAGAAAAAAGAGATTGTGGATATTTCGTACGCCGGAGATATTGTAGGATTACACGATACGGGAAACTTCAAAATTGGTGATACCCTAACAGAAGGCGAAATCATGAGCTTTAAAGGAATTCCTAGTTTCTCTCCGGAACACTTTAGATACATCAACAACGCAGATCCGATGAAATCGAAACAATTGGAAAAGGGAATTGACCAATTGATGGATGAAGGAGTTGCACAGCTATTTACCCTAGAGATGAATGGTCGTAAAGTAATTGGAACCGTTGGAGCCTTACAATACGAGGTTATTCAGTATCGTTTAGAGCATGAATACGGTGCGAAGTGTACCTATGAAAATTTCCCTGCCTACAAAGCGTGTTGGGTCCGTCCAGAAGATCCGAAAAATGAGGAGTTCAAAGAGTTCAAACGCATCAAGCAAAAATTCTTGGCTATTGATAAATCGGGTCAATTGGTTTTCTTAGCGGATAGTGAATTCTCCGTTCAAATGACACAGAGCAAATTCCCTACTGTTAAGTTAGGGTTTACTTCAGAAGAGATTAATAAATAATTTAGTTCTATAGATACGCAAGTATTGTTCAAATAGCAAAGGATATCCAACACAAAGGATATCCTTTTTATTTTTTAGGGACTAGGCCTTAACTTTTCACTAGACAAGACAAATGTCCTTTCCATTTCGCATAAATTGTGGAAATTTACACCCTTGATTACAAAAAGAGTAAACATGCAACTACAACATAAAATTACGACGATTGCTTTTGATGCCGATGATACCCTATGGGTCAATGAACCCTATTTTCAAGAAGCAGAGCAACAATTCACTCAACTATTGAAAGAGTATGCCACATCGGACACGCTTTCACAAGCCCTCTATCAAACCGAAGTAAAAAACCTACCGCTTTATGGATTTGGTATCAAAGGATTTATTTTGTGTATGATTGAAACAGCTCAACAGGTTAGTTCGAATCGAATTTCTCCGTTGGTGATTAGTCAAATCATTGCCTTAGGGCACGACTTACTGCAAAGACCCATCGAATTACTTGATGGAGTTCAAGCTACTTTAGATGCCTTACACGGCAAGTACAATTTAATTCTTGCTACAAAAGGAGATTTATTGGATCAACAGCGAAAAATAGCCAATTCTAACTTAGCGCACTATTTTCATCATATTGAGGTGATGAGTGATAAACAAACGACAGATTATCAGCAGCTCTTACAGCGTTTATCTTGTACACCTGAAGAATTCTTTATGGTCGGCAACTCAATGAAATCAGATATTTTGCCCGTATTGGCACTCGATGCTCATGCTGGATATTTACCCTATCACGTGACATGGTCTCATGAACAACACGATAGCTTACCCCAACACACCCAATTTATCTCTTTGCAAAAGATGACCGATTTATTAGAACTATTATAGGGCTGGGTAAGAATTAGGTGAGCTGGGTAAGATTTGTAAAAAAAAAACAAAACACACCTTTCAAGGTGAATTCTCTGCCTTTATTTTGATCTTCCTCCAACACTTCTTCGAGTTTCCTTCGACAATACTTGGAAAACACGTCTTTTTGTCGAAGAAAGCTCGAAGATAACTTGAAGAAATCACGAAGATAACTTGAGGGAATCACGAAGTAGCCTATTGAAAACGGAGAATATAGTTTAATTATACGACTTGTTTAAGCGTTTTGTCGCTTAGTCAAAGAAGCGAGAGTAAACAAAAAAAGCTAGGGCAAATACCCTAGCTTTTTTTCTATGCTGTAAACGGTTAACTGCAAACTATCTTATCCCCGATTGATTCAACCAGTTGCTATACTTTCTACTATTTTGGTTGTGTTGTGCTAAAGTAGTAGCGAATTCGTGGTATCCCATTCGATCTACACTAGCGCAGAAATACACATAGTCGTGTTTTTCTGCATTCAATACAGCATCAATCGTCACTTTGTCTGGCATAAAGATTGGGCCTGGAGGAAGTCCTACATTTTGGTAGGTATTATAAGGTGATTCTAATTCGGTATCTTTATGGTAGACTCTTTTGATTACTTGATCAAAGTCATTCGTATACAATTTCTTGGCAAATACAACCGTTGGATCCGCTTGTAAAGGCATACCTATACGCAAGCGATTGAGGTATACCCCTGCTACTTTTGCTTTCTCGTCATTTTTACTCGTTTCTTTTTGTACGATAGAGGCTAAGATTGCTACTTCAACTGGGGTTAATCCCAATGCAGCCGCTTTTTCTTTTCTGGTTTCATCCCAAAATTTCAAGTATTCTTTGTGCATTCTATTTCGCATTCTCAATGGGGTTACGGTCCAATAGAACTCATACGTTTCTGGTAAGAATCCCACTAAAACACTTTCTTTTGTAAATCCATTTTCTTCTAAGAATGTAGAATCCAAGAAGGTCTCCATCATGGCCGTACTATCAGCTTCCACTTGATCTGCAATGCGAGCGGCTAAGTTTTCAATTCGCTCTTGGTTGTTGAAGGTCAAGCGAACTGGTACATTTTTTCGCAAGGCTTCGATTAAGCTATAGCTATCCATGCCGTTAGTCAATTTAAATCGACCTGCAATTAAATTGCTGTTGTAGCTTCTTTGGCTGGCAATTTCCTCAAATCCTTCTGGATTATTTAAATAAGGGCGTAAGGCTTGTAGGACATCTTGAAAGTTATCTGATGTTTGGATATAGAAATATTCTTTTTCATCCCAATCATGTACATTGGGAGAAAAAGCTTTCTCATACCACACATACAAATAACCTAACAAAGCAAAAGCACCTACTACGGAGAGTGCGATCAGTATATTTTTTAATTTCATTTCTTTTTAAAATATTAACTGGTACATTATTTCATCTTTATATTCTTGGCCTACTCTAGTCCATGCTTTTTTGACACCAATGGTTCTAAAGTTATATTTTTCAAACAATTGAATACTCGCTTGATTATCGGCTGCAATATTAGCATAAAGTTGGTTCAAAAACAGAAATTCTCGGCTATAATTAATTACCAATTCTAATGCTTGAGAACCAATCCCTTGAGCGCGATTTGACTGATCTTGAATCACGATTCCCACCCCAGCTCTACCATTTTTGGGGTCAAAATCAAACAGATCAATCAATCCGAGTGTTTCATTCGTCTCTTTGGAGCAAATGACCAAGCGCAATTGTTTGGCTTCATAAATATCTTGATGGGCGTTTTCTAAATACTGATGAATTAAAAAACGGCTATAAGGCGTTTGTGTATTACTCACCTCCCATAAGCTGACATCATTTTCTATTTGATAGATAAATTCTAAATCTTCAGGTTCTAATGCACGAAGATAAATTTCGGCAGTTTCTAGTCTAATCATAGTTATAGGCTAATGGTTCCTTGAAAGACAAATGTTGCGGGTCCTTTTAAGAATACCTGTTGATAGGTTTGATCTACATATTGAAATGCGACAGACAGCTCACCGCCTTCAACTTCTATTTTCACTTCGTTTTGGTCTACTTTTCCCAGTGTATGCATTGCCAAGGCGACTGCTGTTGCCCCTGTCCCACAAGATAGGGTTTCATCTTCTACTCCTCTTTCAAAGGTTCGAATTCGAAAGTGATTGGGTCCCTCTTGTTCGACAAAGTTAACATTGGTTCCCTTGGGTGCATAAGCTTCGCTATTGCGGATTTGCTTGCCTTTTTTATATACATCAAAATACATCAAGTTACGCACAATTTCTACGTGATGTGGAGATCCTGTATTGACGAATATGTGTTTTTCTCTCACCGCTACCTGGGGTACATCAATCATTTGCAACGATACAATTCCCGCGGCATCAATGGTCGCATAATGCAGGCCATCAATCGCACTGAAGTGACATTCATTTTGAATGATTCCCAATTGTTTGGCAAAGGCTACAATACAACGTCCGCCATTGCCACACATGGTACTTTCTTTGCCATCTGCATTAAAATACACCATTTTAAAATCGGCTTGCTCATCTTCCTCTATCAAGATTAAGCCATCTGCACCAATTCCAAATCGGCGATCACATAAATCGGCTATTCGATCTGCATTTGAGGTATCCACTGTATTTTGACGGTTATCGAGCATGACAAAGTCATTTCCCGTTCCTTGGTATTTCCAAAAGGACAACATATACAATTGTTTTAGCTAAGTTTGGAACCAAATTTACAAATAATCCTTTGCATTTTATACTTTGTTAACCATTGGTTAAACACTTTTTGATTCCTCTATCCCTTTTTTATTTTTACTCTAGTTTCATTTTAACCGTTATTGTATTATGAAAAAATTCTTCATTACCTTTTTGACCTGCTTGGTAACGGCAGCGATTACTTTGTTGGGTTATACGTATTATTTCGAACAAAAAACTCCACTTACACCAGAAGTAGCAGCTCGTACAGCTGCACCAAATGCGAATCGCGTAGTAGCTGGAAGTCCTGTTGATTTTACCACAGCAGCAGAAAATACGGTCAATGCGGTGGTCCACGTAAAAAATCTAAGCTATATCACGACACGCAGTAATCCTTTACTGGAATTTTTTTATGGCTATAAGGGTGGTACACAAACCCAAATTGGTACAGGTTCTGGGGTTATTATTTCTGAAGATGGTTATATCGTGACCAACAATCACGTGATTGCCAATGCTTCGGAATTGGAAGTGACCCTCAACAACAATAAAACGTATAAGGCCAAACTCATTGGGACAGAAAAAGAGATGGATCTCGCTTTACTCAAAATTGAAACCGCTGAAAAACTGCCATTTCTGACCTTTGGCGATTCTGATGCGATTCAACTAGGTGAATGGGTCCTTGCGGTTGGAAATCCGTACAACCTGACATCAACTGTTACTGCGGGAATTATATCGGCTAAGGCGAGAAATTTATCTGAAACGGGCATCCAATCGTTTATTCAAACGGATGCTGCTGTCAATCCAGGCAATAGTGGAGGGGCTTTGGTCAATGTACAAGGCGAATTAATTGGTATCAACACCATGATTTCCTCGAATACAGGTTCTTATGTGGGCTATGCTTTTGCCGTTCCTTCTAATGTAACCAAAAAAATTGTCGAGGATTTCTTACACTATGGCAATGTACAACACGGTGTATTAGGCGTTAGTGGCTTCGAATTAAATGCTAGCACGGCCCAACAACTGCAACTGCAAACAGACAGCGGTTTTTATATTCAAACCGTTGTTCCCAATTCGGATGCAGCCCACGTACAACTACAACAAGGTGATGTGATTACAGCGATCAATGGCAAGTCCATTTCTTCTTTTGTCGACATCAAAAATGTGCTCAATACCAAACGTCCAGGTGATGTTGTTCACTTAACTCTTCAAAGACAGGCAAAAACACTACAACAAGATATCAAGCTGATGCAAGCCGATACAGGGAGTTTTGTTTTCCATGGGATTGAGTTCAGCGATCTCACCGGAGCAGAAAAGACCAAATTCAAGATCAACTATGGGGTTAAAATTACCGCGATAACGGCTGAGAAATACCTCCCGTATGAAGCTGAGTTAACCAATGCAATCTTATTGGCGATCAATGGACAAAAGATCCGTTCGATTGATCAAGCTCGAAAATTACTCAAACAACAGGCTGAAAATCAACGAACAAAACTAGACATCTTATCTCCAAGAGGTGAATTAATCAAGCTTTATCTATAGGCAGTAGTGTTTATTAATTCAAAATTTAACTTTTGCTTTATTCATAAAAAAAGCGGACTTTTGCACTAATTTTATACAACACAATCTAACACAATATGAAAGATACAAGTTTATACGAAAAGGAATTGGCTTTTCAAGCAGACAGAAGAAAAGCATGTGTAGAGTTTATTAAGATCATAAGCGACTTATGGTTTGATAAATCTATTGAGTTATTAATGTTCCGCAATCAATTGATTGACCGTAGCGTTAGTGATATCATTAATTTACATGAATATGCTGCTAAGTTTGTTGAAAAACCGATTAACATTTTTGATACGGTTGAGATAGCGAAAGCGATTCAACAGGCTGATCTTCCACCTTCAAGAATTGATATTGGTCGTTTAACTTACGAATATCACTTGGAAGACAACAAGCATAGCAATGCGTTAGGTTTTGTTGTAAGCAAATTAAAAGATGCTAAGAACACAGGAGAAATTGTTCCTAAAGATGTGGTACTATACGGTTTTGGTCGTATTGGACGTTTATTGGCTCGCGAGTTAATGAACAAGATTGGAAAAGGACAACAAATGCGTTTAAGAGCCATTGTAACACGTGACAAGAATGATGCGGTTTTATTAGAAAAAAGAGCTTCTTTATTAAAATACGATTCAGTTCACGGCGATTTCGAAGGATCTGTAATTGCTGATCCAGCAAACAATGCATTAATTATCAATGGAACAACGGTACACATGATTTCAGCTGGTACACCAGAAGAGATTGACTATACGGCTTATGACATTGACAATGCGTTAATTATTGACAACACAGGAGCATTCACAACAGAAGAGGCATTAAAACGTCACTTATCTTCAAAAGGAGCTTCAAAAGTATTATTGACAGCACCAGGAAAAGGAGTTCCAAATATTGTACACGGTGTAAACCATACAGCATACGACCCAGCGGAAGTAAACATTTGGTCTGCGGCATCTTGTACAACGAATGCAATTACACCTATTTTAAAAGTTATGGAGGATAACTTTGGTGTAGTAAAAGGACACTTAGAAACGATCCACGCGTATACAAATGACCAAAACTTGGTTGATAATATGCACAAAAAATACCGTCGTGGTAGAGCAGCTGCTTTAAACATGGTTATTACAGAAACAGGAGCAGGAAGTGCTGTAGCAAAAGCTTTACCTTCATTAGCAGGTAAATTGACATCTAATGCAATCCGCGTACCTGTTCCAAATGGATCCTTAGTGGTATTAAACCTAGAGATCGAAAAAGAAACATCTGTTGAAGCATTAAATGAAGTAATGCGAAAAGCAGCGTTAAACGGTGATTTAGTTGAGCAAATCAAATATTCATTGAACAACGAACTAGTATCTTCTGATATTGTTGGGACATCAGCACCTGCTATCTTCGATAGTAAAGCAACTATTGTTTCTGCTGATGGTAAAAACGTAGTGATGTATGTTTGGTATGACAACGAATACGGTTATAGCCACCAAGTAATTCGCTTAGCGAAATACATTGCACAAGTAAGACGTTATACGTACTATTAATAGAAAAAACCCGCTTTAAGCGGGTTTTTTTTTGGTTAACCGTTAGCTGTAAACCGTAAACTAAAAAAGAGAGCCTAAGCTCTCTCTTTTTTCTTTAACTAACTGTAACCAAACTTGTTTTTATTTGTATGAATATTGTTTTGGTGCTTGACTTTTATACCTCTTCTACTTCCAATTGACTTAATTTTTGATGTAAAGTCGGCTTGTCTTGGACGTAATCTTCTACCCATTGTTCCAAACGATCGACATCGTAAGGTAGCATTTGTAGGAGGGCTTTATGGAACTCTTTTACAAAAAGTTCGGAATCAAAACTTACATTTTCTAGTATTCTCTTTGTATAGTCAAACATTAATCTGTTTTCCATTATTCTGTTTCTTTTTCACATTAAACAACAATCAAAAATAATGTATTAACAAATAAAAAACAAACTTAATGCTATTTTTTATATTTTTTTAAACTAAAATCAACATTAAAGAAATATAATACGAATCCTCTTATGATTCTTTCTATTTTGTTTACATTTTATTTATTTGGCTTTGCTTTTCTTACTATAAATGACAAAAGCAGAATTGAACTCTTTTATATTGCTTTCCATTTGATTCTTTTCCCCTCTTTTTTCCGCTGCATCGAAAAGGTTGCCATTTACTTTTTCATGCTCTACTCGTATCGTATCCTAATAAAAAAAGAGAGGGTGTTCAACTTGAACACCCTCTCTTTTTCGTAAAAATTTATCTTGTATTATTGTATTATATAATTCACATCCGTATTTTCTTGTACGTATTGCATCGCCCATGCTAAGCCATTGGTATAGAAAATACTATTGTATACGACAACTCCTCCATAGTACATTTTACTAATTGGAGCTCCACCTGAAGTTCTTGGTGCGGGCCATTTATAATCGGATGTATTACTCACATTTCCTGCTACCCATCCACCATCTCCGATAAATACAAAACCAAGCGTATTGTGTTTCAACGCCCAAGATCGACTCGGATCACCATTTTGATAGGCTAAACTAGTAAACTCATTCGAATAGCCTGTTACATAAAGGGAGTTATCTAAATCGCCTCCTAATGCTTTTCCAACAATATTTCCAAAAGGTCCATCTAGCATTGGATCAGTACTTGTAATAATTGGATTAACCCAAACTTTCTTCGTTTCAGACACGTTAGTAGCTGCGGAATATGCGATTGAATTAATTAGATCACGAGCCCCTGCTACATCATTTTCTTGTCCATGGAATAGAACTCCTTTTTTATTTTTCACAAAATCACTTAATATGGCGATACTCGCTGCACTAGGACGATAGTTATATCCCACGACAATAATGTCAATTTTATTGTTATTGATAAAATTTTTCAAGGCATTTCCTTGACTTGTTCCTCCATCAATTACTTCCACTCGATCGACTTGTACAATTCCATTTGGTCCAAAGTTAGCTGGTGTTTTTAACATTGTACCTACAGAGTATCCAGCATCAGCAGAACCAGGCTGGTATCCTAATGAACCTAATCCCAATACTTTCATTGTGCGATATAAGAATTCTACATTTTTATTACACGTATTTCCTCCTAAGGCACTATTTGTAGTGATTGTATATCGATGTACACCGCCACTTATTGGAATTCCTTGTCCAACAAGTGCTACCGTTTGCATACCTGTTTGTTCGAAGACACCACTCTTTTCGAATTTAATTCCATTAACCATATTGGTCGTAATGGTATAAGGCCCTGGATAGGTGACATTCACTTGTACAAACATTAAGTTGTTGGCAATCATAGGTACACCTGGGGCATAATTACCAAGCATTTCAATAGAAGTACATTGCATTGTATAAGCCACAGGCTGTGCAATTACGGTTAATTCAAAGGAACAAATTGCCTCCATACCCGTCTGAGCTTGAAGCACATATTCAAAAGAACCTGCTTCTACTGGTGTACCTACCGCTGTTAGAACAACTTCTCTTGTAATTAACTCATCAAAAGAAAGTGGTCCTGACGTGAAATAAACTCCATTAACGGTATTGGTCTCGAGGATTGTTTCTCCTGTTGAGCGAATTTCTACGGAAAGTTTGGCTGTATGCGAAGCTGTCAGTGTTTCATCTTGCTTGAAAACACCTGTAAAAGAAACATTTGAACAATCGACTTTGTAGCTAATTTCATTTACAGTAACACTAATATCTGTACAAGATGATCTAGTAGTCACATCTGAATTCGTTGTAAAGTTAAATAGGTTAATTCCCGATTGTATAGGAGCTCCTGTACCTAATAAGACAATTTCTTGTTCACCTGTAGACGTAAAGCTTCCTGAACCTCTAAACGAATAGCCATTTACTGTATTGGTTGTGATACTCCAATATCCTGTAGAGGTTACATCTACAGTTAAGACCATCTTATTTGTTGACACAAGTCTCATTCCGATTCTATAGTCACCTAAAACTTGTACTTGATCACAATTGATCGTATAGCTAACTGCCGCATTTTCGACAAAAACATAGTGTTGACAACTAGCAACTTTATTATTCAGCGAAATGGTTAATAAATCGCCTTGTTCTCCAGCAGTATACCCAATATTTGGAGTTCCTACACCTTGTAAAACTAAGGTATAAGTACCCGCAGCAGGAAATGTACCACTGGTAGTAAAGTAGTAACCGTTATCTGTTAAGGCAGTTACTTCATAAGTTCCGGGTTGGGTAACAGTAACTGGAATAGTTACATAATTGGAGGCAGTTAAGAACTCTCCTTGTTTCAATATTCCATGAGCTGCTACAGCGTCACATTGGAGTTGATCGATTTCAAAAACAGCGGGCGGTGGTGTTCCACAGATACTTAGCCACACTTCTTGCGCATCACTCCAATAGTTAAAACAACCCGTAGTTTTATTGTAAATCAACAAGCCATCTGTTCGATTAGCTAGAACAATTGCATCTCGTTGCTGTGTGGTCAATCGAGGAGTTAAAAATCCTTTATTGGCGCTCTCTAATTCCAAAATCACCCCCAAGCCAGGTGTAGCTGTGGTTCCTGAAATAGTTCCGTCTTTTATTTTTGTCATATGGGTTTGAGCTAGCCCTGAAAAAACTCCCATGAACAGGATCAACAAGCAGGCGAATCCTTGCTTGAATCTTTTATATATCAAATTCGTATTATGCATAGTTATCTGTTTTTAAAAGTTAGTTTTTTGCATGAACTCCAAAAGCGTTTGCTCTAGTTGTTCTACTTTCTCAAGTATGCTTTGATTAACTTGTTCCAATTCTCTAATTCTCGCTTCTTTTTCTTCTAATTCTTTATTTTGATCGATGATATGCAAGTATAATTCCTCTGTTTTTTCTAAGAGCTGTACTGATAATTCAGATACATTAAATGCATATCCATCTTCTGATTTACTTAACTTGTGAATTGGTGTTATTCCAGGTAAATGACGATTTTCTTTAATAAATTCTTCTACCACATCTAAGGTTTTGAATTGGTAATCGTATTTTAAGGAAGAGAATCCATCAAAATAATTTTCAAAAACATAATCCGCATAATAGCTATTCACTGCTGTAATACTTCCATTCACCCTTAATCGCTCATTCAGCGCACCTGAAGGTTCTGTGAATCCGATGCCTACCCATCCTTTGGTATAAATATCCGCACTAGGAGAAGTCGCCGTTTTATGTGTGTCTGAATCCAACCAAGGGTGTTGATTGATTGAATCAATCTCTATCGTATGAATCACCTGATTTTCATCTGTATACAGCAAGGTATTGTTACTGGCGTCGAACTCTAATTTTGTCAAAGACTCTCCACCTTCTACTAACTCTTTTAATTTCAAGGTCGTGACTTCTCCTAACTCATTGGTATAGGATAATACATGTTCCGTTGGATCATATACCAATGATGTAATAGTCTCATTTCCTTTAACTAATACTTCAATGTCAATCGGATTTTCTCCTCCTCTCTCATCTGTATAGGTCAATGAATACACTTTTATTTCATCTCCATCTTCTCCTGCAATAATAGTTTCTACATTAACTAAGGTTGTTAGCGTTTCATTGGCCTTAACAAGGGCTTCTAAATCAATGGTCTGCGTATCTCCTGTTGCATCGATATAGGTAAAAGACGTGCCGTCATAGTGTACGTTTCCACCGTTTTTAACGATGATCGTATTTAA
>NZ_JBMVQX010000044.1:0-26001 GCF_050522745.1 Myroides sp. C15-4
AGAGCAGGATTCGAACCTGCGAAGGTTTCCCAACGGATTTACAGTCCGTCCTCGTTGGCCGCTTGAGTATCTCCCCTTTCAGCGTATGCCTTCAGTTCTGTAATAGAACGGTGCAAAGATAGCGCTGTTTTGTTAATCTGCAAGAGAATTGTCTCTTTTTTTTGTTCAGTCTGCCTCTGAAAATCATTAACTATTTGGTTATAAAAAACTAAGCCTTTAAAATTTTTGAAATCTATTTTTTTTAAAAAGGATCAAATGCTGAAAAAGGAAGAAGTAAACGCCTATATCTTGATGTTTTTACTTAGTTCATCGCTCGGAATTGTGCAGGTGTTACTTGGGTACAACGTTTAAAGTAACGACAAAATAAGGACGCATCCGCAAAGTGTAACTCCAGGCTGATCTCATTTATGGATAGGGTAGAGGACTTCAATAGGGATTTGGCGTGTAAGATGACCACATGTTCGATCCAATGCGTCAGTGCATGCCCAGTTTCCTTTTTAACCAAGGTCGTTAAGTATTGAGGCGTTAAATGGAGTTTCTCTGCGTAAAAGGATACTTGCCTTTCTTTTTTATAATGCTGTGACAAATGTAGGTAGAAATCATCGACAAGCTGAGATTTTCGCGTTTTAACCACACCGCGTTGCTCACATCGTGTTTGGTAGGAATCCGATAGTGCTGTGATTAAAGCAAAAATAAGGTACTGTATGATCGTTTTTTTACTCTTGCTGTGCTGTTCAAAGTAGTACTGTTCCAGTAAAATCAAAAAAGGATGCAAACGAACATTGTTGAGCTGTTTGTTGCAAATAACAGGATGCCAACGTACTTCATTATTGGTGATAAATTCTCGCAAGATGGGATAGGCACTGATAAAATCCAATGACATGAGGATGGAAGTGACTTCAAAGTCAGACGAAACCTCTTGTGGATCTAAAATCAGCTGAGGTAAGACGACCACCCAATCCCCTTCGTTAACGGTGTATTCCTCAAAGTTGATCATAATGCGAACACTACCTTTGGAACAATACGACAACAATAACCCATCAAACTGATGCTTGTAATCGGTGTAGTGTGGGTGGAGGCGATGAATGTCTTTTAAAAGTGCAATGCCTTCTATCTTGATCTCGTCGTGAATTTGATGAAAATCGTAAATCGTTTGAATGGTGAGAAAATGTTGCATTTTTTTAGTTTAAAAATAGAAGAAATTACAGAATGAATAGTAGCTGTACGTGTTAATGTTTGATATAGCTGTGTTTTTTAACTAAGTTGAGTCCTTCAATCTTATAAATTGAATAGAAAAGAGAAGAATTTGAACAAATTATTCCCAAGAGGTTTAATTAAATTTGTTGATCTAAAAAGCAAACAAAGCATCGTTGACTAACAAAGAAAAAATGACACGCATAGATTTAACCCAAGTAGATAAAAAAGAAATTGTAGCGGTATTGAATGCATCCTTTGCAGACTACATCGTTCCTTTACAACTCACAGTGGAACAGTTAGAGTTTAAGATAGCGGCGGAGAACATTCAGCTAGACCTATCTGTAGGCCTCGTAGAAGATGATCAGTTGGTTGGTTTTATGTTGCACGCAATTAATACAGTGGATGGAAAATTAACGGCTTATAATGCTGCAACAGGAGTAATCCCTTCCCATCGTGGTCAAGGTCTGGTAGGCAAAATGTATGAATGGCTCTTGCAACACCTACAGCCATTAAACGTAGAACAACTGGTTTTGGAAGTCATTGAAAACAATCATG
The DNA here is from genome assembly GCF_050522745.1 of Myroides sp. C15-4. Lineage (NCBI taxonomy): Bacteria > Pseudomonadati > Bacteroidota > Flavobacteriia > Flavobacteriales > Flavobacteriaceae > Myroides > Myroides sp. C15-4. The sequence continues at coordinate 1,753 of NZ_JBMVQX010000044.1, forward strand.
CTGCTATTCGAGCCTATGAAAAAATGGAGTATCACATCGCCAGAAAGTTAGCCTGTTTTGAAGGTGAGGCCGTAACAGCTAAACGAGAACCTTCTTTTGAATTCAAGGCTTTAACCGACTTTAATTGGCCTGTTTTTTGTTCGTTTTGGGAGATTCAACCCGCTTGGCAGTATACGGTTTCTGCTTTGGAAAAAAGCAAGAACCGTTGTTGTACACTTGGGGCTTATGATCAGGAGCAGCTGGTGGGATACATTATTTTCAATCCTACAACCAAACGAATCTTGCAACTAGCTGTTGCCGAAACACATCGAAGAAGAGGGATTGCTACGCATTTCATTCAAATGATGAAAGAAAGAACGGCATCTAATGAAGTGTATGTGTACAATGTAGACGAAACATCAGTAGCAACCACAGCTTTTTTTCAGCAGTTAAATTTGAAAAGTGAATTAGCTCAATATGAAATGAAACGCGTGTTCTAGTAGTACGTTATAGTTGGGGTGAATAGTCTTTTTTCAACAGGCTAAAAATCTCACCATCTACAAATTTTTCTTTTTCATAGAAATAATCGCGTAAAACACCTTCTGATTGCAGTCCAACTTTTTCCAACAACTTGCGAGAAGCTAGGTTAGAGGGGTCGATAAATGCCTCAATACGGTGTAAGTTAAAATGCTCAAAACCAAAGGGAATCAAGGCTTGAATAGCTTCAGTCATGATACCTGTTTGCCAAAAATCAGGGTGTAATTCATAACCTATTTCAGCTCTAAAGTTTTCTATTGAAAAATTGTGAAACCCACAAGTACCAATTAGGTGTTGAGGTTGTTCGATTCGAGCAATAGCCCAGCGGATGGAATCGTTATTTTGATAGCGCTCTTGCCAAGCCAATAACAATTCATGTGCCTCCTGAACGGATTCGAAGGTGGGGAGATCGTAGAATGCTGTTACTTCATCTCTAGAAAAGTAATCAAATAGCGCTGGGGCATCTGTAAAATGAAGCGCGCGTAGGAGTAAGCGCTCCGTTTCTATTGTTGGAAATTCGTTGAAAAACATAGGATTTAAATTTGAGCGTTAAAAAAAAAATAAAAGTAGCCATTAAAAGAGGGCCAACCGCTTATTTCCTTTTCTAATGAGGAGAAAAGGAAATGGTGGCCGAAATTAATGAAACCCAGTGGTGTTACAGCTGAATGTTGTATTTCTCGTGTTCTGACTGAAAGTCTTTGGTAATTAAACGTCCAAAATCAGGGCGATTCACTTCATTTAGATCTATATCTACTAGGATCAGTGCTTCTTGATTAGCTGCTTTAGCAAGAACTTCTCCATCGGGATTGACAAGTTGGCTTTCTCCGCGGTAGGCTTCTAGTTCACCATCAAAATACTCTTCCCCAATGCGATTACAGCTGATGTAAAAACACTGATTTTCCAAGGCGCGAATGGGAATAATTGTCGGCGTAACTGGACCGCCAAAACAAGCGGAGTGACAAATCACATCAACTGCTTGTAATTTGAGTAGAGAAGTGTGTTGAGGAAACCAACAATCAAAGCAAACCGTCAAACCAATATTTCCGTGATTACTAGGAAATACAACAGCCGTATCTCCTGCCTGAAAGAATCGTTTTTCATAATCGGGTAGGTGGATTTTGCGGTAAGAGGCCACCAAGCCCTGTGCGCCAACGAGAATAGAAGTGTTGTAAAGCACTCCTTGATCGATTTCGGGAATTGTACCAGAAATATAACCATTTCCCGTTTCAGCCAGTAAGTTGGACAAAAAGTCTACCGTAGGACTATCGCGAAGATCTTCTACAAAAGGCAGAATTTCTTCTTTGGTGTCCATGGCATAGCCCGTGGTGAAAAATTCAGGTAAAACCAGTAAATCAAACGTTTCCTTTTTGATCTTAGCTGCAATATAATCTAGATTTGCTTGTCTGTCACGCCAAATCACGGCATACTGAAAAAAACCTACTCGCATATATATCCTTGTATTTGGGTTATTCTACGCCTTAAAGGTAAGTAGAATTAATAGAGCAGAACGCTCTTGTTTGTATTTAAGATGATTTTATAGCAAGGTAAATTTCCATTTCAGCTTGTGTTGGATCTTGTGCTTTAGGTCCGTAGACTTCAAAATCGGAGGTATACGCTCGATTGAGGTCTGGGGAATTCCAAATGTCCATCCATTCGCGAAGTACGACATTTTCCTGCAAATTACCGCATACAAGACGTTGTAGATATGGCCCTTCGGGAATAATATGCGCCACCATTCCCTCGGGAACCTCTGCTAAGGAACTCACCCGACAGCCAATAATAGTGGTATAGGGAGCTGTAAAATCACTTTCATATTGCGTATAAATAGCGTAAATCGTATCTGTAAAAGCATGTGGAATTTTTTCTAGGAGTTGTTGGCTGTGAAACGCCTCCCACAATTGTGGAATATCCAAGGCTGCTTGTTCTTCTTGATTGGTGGTACGCACTGCAATACCAATAATAGGGATGGCTTTTAAGTGTTTGATATTCATGATAAATAGGTTGTTTAGCGCAAAGATAGTTGGTGTGTATGACAACGGTATGTCAATAGTGAGCCAAGAAAAAACAGGTTGACAAGTAAAAAAAGAGAAACAAGGTTTTGTAATAATTTGACGATATTATAGTTAATATTTTACTTAAACATAAAAAAAACTGTATTTTTGGTTCAAATTATAATTATATCTCATTTGTCTGAATAGTTGAGATGGTGAACACTCCAAAAAAAAGAGTATTTTTGGTAAAAATATAAGTACTTCTAATTGTAGCTTACTATGAATTTATATAATCCCGTATTTCTAGTGATAGATGATCATCCGATGATTTTAACTAGTTATATTCGCTTGTTGCGTGAAAATTTTTTAGAAAGTACTTTTTATGCTAGTGAAACGATTCCCAAAGCGATTGAGTATTTGGATGAATTGCAGAGTATTGATATGTTGATCATTGACTATAACTTGGCAAAAAACTTTGACGTTCAACTGCGTATCTCGGATGGACAAAAACTTGCACTATACGCAAAAGAGAAGTTTCCCAAGGCAAAAATTATCATGATCACGGGACATGAAGAAGCCTTGTTGATCTATAGTATTCACAAAAAAGTACGTCCAGATGCCTTACTAATGAAGGCCGATGTTACGGATGAATTGTTGATTGAGACCATTCGCCAGTGCATGATTGGTCAAGTATTTTACAGTATTGGAGTAAAAAATGTACTCAGCTTATTGGCTAAACGTCAATTAATGCAACAAGAACAATATATTGAAATCCTGATGTTGCTAGACAAAGGATATAAAGTTCAGGAAATCTGTGAGATTGTCTTTAAGAGCCAAAGTACCGTCCAACGCATGCTGACAACCATGAAAAAGGAGTTTGGTGTAAACGATTTATCGGAGCTTTTGAAGCAAGTAAAGTTCCAAGGATTCATTTAATTTTAAGAAATCTAGATTAATTCCGTTGAAAAATGAATGTTCAACTTTCATTTTTGTTAAAAGAAATGGGGTAAGCTTTGAAAAATAAGGGCGTATGCCTACTTTAGCCCTCGATATAGTCATGCTATAACGCTTGTGGTTTATGTGTTTGTCACATTGTTTTGCTGCATCGCGATAAAATGCAATTCGCAAACGTGTTAAAAATGAATATCTATTGATTAATTTAGGTAAGTAGGGATTGGTTGTGGGGACACCTATCCCTATTTTGCTTTTGCAATAATAACTTCTAATATAGTCCCTTTCGTTGCATTGGAATTAATAGTCAGTATTCCATTCATTTGGTTAACGCGAAACTGAATGTTTTTCAAGCCAATCCCTTTTTTAATTTCACTTACTTTAAAACCAACACCATTATCTTGAATTTTGATGTGATAGTTTGAGGTTGATTCGACGATGGATATAATCGAACGCGTAGCTTGTGCGTGTTTGATGATATTTTGAATTGACTCTTGAATAATGCGATATATATTCATTTTGGTTTCATAATCAAAATTACTCCAATCAAAATTGCGGGCAATGAGCAAAGTAAAGGTATGCCCAGGGGTTGTATTCTTCTCGATTAAGTTTTCTAAAATAGGCGTAAAGCTCCCTATAGCAAGGGATTGATCTTGGAGGTTATGAGAGATGCGTCTGATTTGTTGCTGTGCTTCTTCAATTTCAGACGCAATAAGCTGGCGATTTTCAGCTGTACACTCATTAGAGAGCATTAAGCGGATATTGAAAAGCGTATTGATGATACCATCATGTAATTCGGTACTGATGCGCGTTCGCTCGTCCAAAAGGGTTTTTTTAGCAATTTCTTCTTGCTGTAAAATAAGCTTATAGATTAATTCACGATCATGCTGTTGTTGCTGTTCAAACAACAAGCGCTTTTGAATCATTTTTTGCTTGAATAAAATGTAGATTAAAATCGATAGTAAAACAGCTAAAATAGAAAGGATACTGAAGAGCGTTACGCGTTGGGACAACAATTCATTTCTCGCTTCTAATTGAGCGGTTTCATATTCGATACGCGCAAATTTAGTTCGGTTTTCTATCTGCAGTGTTTTCAAACTATCATTAATCTCGTAATAGCGCTGGGTGTAGGCTTTGGCATTTTTTTGATCGTATAGGCTTAAATAACGCAAATTGGTCAGGGCCGTATTACGCGCTTTTACCGTTTCCGATATTTTAAATCCTTTTTGCCAGTATTCAACCGCTTTTAAGGTGTCATTCTGAGCGAGATAAAGCTCGCCAAAACGGCTGTAACTCGAAATAAGCCCTTGGGGAATCTGTAACCTAGCTCGTATGGCGTAAGCATCGTGAACTAAACGCTCCGCCTCGTTGAGTCGATTGGTCTTGATGTATGTTAACGCTAAGTTATTGTATAACATAGCGTGTACCAGACTGTTGTGTAAGTTTTGGGTCAGTAAATTTAATCCCTCTAACAAGGCCTTTTCTGCTTCTGTGTATTTTTGTATGCCGTTGTATAAATAGCCGATATTGTTGTATATCGTAACCCTTTGATATGTAACATCTTCTTTTGTATCATACGTATTGAGCAGATTTAGTGCTTGTTTGTAGTATAATATAGCCTCTTCGCTTTGTGAATTTTGATCGAGAATATTGGCAATAGTAACATAGGCTTCAAGTAGTAGCTTGTTATTTTTGTAAGGGGTAATCTTTTGTATAGAAGCAAATGCCTCTACTTCAGCTTGATTAAACAGCCCTTCCTCAAATAAAATAACGGCCATTGATTTTTGCATGATCCCCACATGTAAGGTATCCTGTTTGGCTTGGTAAAATTTGGCAGCATAGGAGTAGGATACATAAGCGCTATCTAATTTCACTATATCCTCATAATAATCGCCTAAATAAAGGTAGGCTTTGGCTATGTCGAGGGTGTCTTTGGCTTTTTGGGCGAGCGCTAATAAGTCCTGGCTCGTTTTAAAGTACAGCTTGTTTGCTTCAATGTTGTAAGAAACCCCAGCTAGTTTAAATAAGAGCTCCCGATGTGCTTTGGAATTGGCATCTTCTTGTATCGTTTGAAAGATAGAATCTAGTTTAGTTATTTTATGCTGCTGCTCTAGATCAGATTCTTCTAATTGCGTAAGATAATTAGATAAATCACTGTGTTTTTGTTTATTCACTTTCTGGGTACAAGAAGTTAAACAACAAACAACAACAAGCAGTAGAATAAAATAGTTTACTTTCATAACTGTTTCTTAAGAAAAACAAAGAAAGTTAAAAAAAGAATTAATCCCCAATTTTATGATTGAAAATTGGGGATTAAAGTGTTTGAATGATTTACTTTTTCTTATCTTTTAAAGTACCTACATCACCGTTCTCTAAGGTTTTTGAAGCACTGTTAATTACTTGCATATTCGTTGCAGCAGAATCTAAGGTTACGCCAAATGAAGCATTCCCTTCATTTGAGTTTGTTGATTTAGTAGTTACATTATTGTTTTTATAAACACTTCCGTTTGATTCTGTCGGCATAGTATCCGTAGAACATGAAGCTAACAATAGTAAAGCAAATACTGAAATGGAGGTAAGGACAGTTTTTTTCATTAGTAGTATGTTTTTAAAAAATTAGTTATTTATATTTTTTTCAATAAAAAGAAATAATTTAAATGTATATTTAAGGTTTATAAATAATTAAAAATCTTTTTTTATTATAAAATATTTAGATTGTCTAACAAACATATTTATATTTTACCTTGTACTTGTACAGAAAAACTGTATAATATGTTAAAAAAAAACACGAGTTTTGAGTTTTACCCTTTTAGTTATCGATGACCATCAAATGATTGTAGATTGGTATAGCCGAGTATTGCGACAGCGGTTTACTGATGCAACGCTATTGAGTGCTACTTCTGTTCAGGAAGGACTAACGCAAATTGATACTTGTACACAGCTGGATTTAATCGTTGTGGACTATAACTTGGGTAAAGGGGAAGAAGTAGAAGAAATTAAAGATGGAGTTGAATTTGTCACGGTTGCTAAAAGGAAGTTTCCCAATGTAGATGTGCTATTCATTACGGGACATGAGGGGGTTTTGATTCTGTACGATATTCACAAGAAACTCGTTCCTCAAGCGCTGTTGCTCAAAATGGATGTGAATGAGGAGGTTTTAATAAGTGCCATTCAAAAAGTATTGAATGGAGAGCGTTTTTACAGCGTTCACGCTAATGAAGCGCTAAAGGAAATTTACAAAAAAGAAACGTTGTTGCAGGAGCAAAATATTCAAATTTTACTGTTGCTTGACAAAGGTTTTCGCATTAAGGAAATTAGCGAAACACTGTATTTGAGTGAAAGTGCGGTCAATAAGAGAATTGCAGGATTAAAACAAACGTTTGACGTTTTGGATAACGGAGGATTAATCCGAAAAGTGAAAGAAGAGGGGTTTATCTAATAGCAATCTTTTGCAATAAATATTTAACATAGGATAAAAAAAATAGATTTTATAATTATACTTTCGCAAAAAAAATAAAATGAACTGGATTTTATTAATTATCGGAGGTTTTTTTGAAGTTGGATTTACGTATTGCTTAGGGAAAGCAAATGAAACAAAAGGAACGGAATCTATTTGGTGGTACGGAGGATTTCTATTTGCCCTATGTATGAGCATGGCTTTGTTAATCAAGGCAACACAAACGTTGCCCCTGGGAACAGCTTATGCTGTTTGGACGGGAATTGGCGCAGTGGGAACGGTATTAGTGGGTATTTTGGTATTTAAAGATCCTGCTACGTTTTGGCGTTTGTTTTTTATCGCTACATTAATCGGTTCTATTATTGGTTTAAAAGTTGTTTCAGCTACATAAGGATACTCTTTTTTATAAACTGTTTTTGCAATTAATCCCAAATTAATCTTTATATTTGAGTCAAAATAAAATGTTAAATCATTTAAAATTGCAAGAAAAATGAAAAAAATCAAAATGTTGACAATGGGGCTATTGGTATTGACTTTAGCGTCGTGTAATGAAAAGAAAGGAACAGAGAAAGCACCAGAACTAGAGGTAGAAGCACCTGTAGTAGAAACAGCAGTGACGACCAAAGCAAATTTATTTGGAAGTTGGGAGCTGGTGGCTATCCACACCGAAGATACCGCAGATAAAAAAATAGAGGAGTTATTTCCAGGTCAAAGACCTACATTGAGTTTCGAAGGAAATTTGATGGTTCACGGGAATGATGGATGTAATACCTTAACAGGGGAATATGAAGTGAAAGAAAACAACGGAATTGTCATTGGTGATAAATTAGGGGCAACGCGTATGTTTTGTGAAGGAGTAGCGGATGTTGCCTTTACCAAAGGATTGACAGAAGTGACAAACTATGAGATCACAGAAAGTGCTTTACTCTTTAAAAATGGAGCTAAAGTAGTGATGGAGTTTAAACAAATAAACCCAGATATACAACAAGAAGTAAAGTAAGTTATACCGATAAAAAAAGCGACGTTTTTAAAACGTCGCTTTTTTTTGTGTTATTTACGATAGCCAAAGAGTTGATTTTCTTTGATCATTGTTGCAATTCCCGGAGGCAATTTGTTTTCCCATCCTTCTTCATTACACTGAAGGGAGCGCAGTACATCGCGAGAAAAGATATCTAAATTCTTTAATTCGTAATTGGTGATATCGACAATCTGATTGTTTTTCTTAAAGAATTTATACAATTCTTTAATATGTAAATCGACTTTTAGATTTTTAGAATCGATGATTGTTCCTATCTCATCTTTCATTGGATACAGGTATATTGTCATTTGGTTTCGGAATAGCTTTCCTAATGCCTCTAAAATGCCGCCTGTTAGGTTGGCATAATACTTTTCTTCAAAAATATTCAGCAAGCTACTAACCCCCATAGAAAGGGCAATTTTCTCCGAAGTATAGCGCGAGAAATAAGCCGTTAGTTTATAGTACTCTTGGAAGTTAGAGATCATAACCGTTTGTCCTAAGGAGCACAGCAAGTCTGCACGATGTAGGAAGTCATTTTCATCCAAATTACCTTCCATCAAAAGATTGGATAGGGTAATCTCAAATATAACGGTTGTATCCTGTCTTAGGAGTTGATTTTCTTCTACAAAAGAGTCGAGTGCTTTTTTGTACATATTCATATTGACCAAGGTAACAGGGCGGAAACTACCACGAAGAGCTAGAATATTCTTGCGATATAAGTCATTTGCCGCTAGTCTACTTTGTCCATTAGGGCCAAACATAACCGCTTCCGTCATGCCGTTTTTAACCAATTGCAAGCTCATTAAACGGTTGTCAATATGAGAAAACAAATGGCCAGTAAAACTAATACTGTCAATTTCAATTTGATCGCGATCCAAGTGATCATACAAACAACTGATTAATTTCTTGGGATCGTGATGTTGGTAATACGCCCCATAGATGAGGTTTACCCCCAAAATACCCAAGGTTTCTTGTTGTAGCTTAGAATCAGTTTCTTTAAATTGAATGTGAAGGATGATTTTGCTATAGGCTTCATTTGGCGCAGTTTGAAAGATGATCCCAACCCAGCCATGTCCTTTGTTCTTTTTGGCATAGTCAATAGTTGCTACCGTATTGGCATAGCTAAAAAAAGTTTTAGTAGGATTTGCAGCACGAGGGATTCGATCTTCTATTTTCTTCGTTTCATAATCCAACATTTTGTTTAGTCGGCTTTCTGTTACATATCGTCCATCGTCTTCTACACTATAGATGGCATCGCTAAACGATTTGTCATAGGCTGACATTGCCTTGGCTACTGTTCGAGAGGAACCACCAGCGCGAAAGAAATGGCGAACAGTCTCTTGACCTGCACCAATCTCAGCAAATGTTCCATAAATATTGTGATTGAGGTTTATACGGAGTGCCTTATCCGAAATAGCAGGCTGATGTTCAATAATTCGATCCCCTTCTAATACTAGATCTTCTGCAAAATGTTCCATTTATTGGCTTTTGAAACAAAGTAACAAATTATGTACAACAAAAAAAAAGATAAAGTGTACTTTTGTATAAAAAGGAATAGGTTTTGGAAATACGTTTTTTAGGTACAGGTACCTCTCAAGGAGTTCCCGTGATAGCAATAGATCACCCCGTTGGTAAAAGTTTAGATAAACGCGATTATCGATTGCGTACCTCAGCTCTAATTACTTGGGATGATGTAACCCTATTGATCGATTGCGGTCCAGATTTTAGACAGCAAATGCTACAAGCAGATTGCAGGTATCTCGATGCTATTTTGTTTACGCATGAACACGCAGATCACATTGCAGGATTAGATGAAATACGCCCTTTAACCTTGCTCTACGGTCCTATGCCAATTTACGCTTCTAATCGGGTGATAACGGCCTTAGAAAAGCGATATGACTATATTTTTACCACAGAAAATCGCTATCCTGGTGCACCAAGTGTAGAACCCCATATTATTGAAGAAGATCAGCCGTTTTACATCAAGGGAAAACCCATTATTCCCCTGGCTATTCAACATGGGGATTTACCCATTTTTGGTTTTCGATTAGGTGATTTAGTCTATATTACAGATGCCAAATACATCGAAGAAAAAGAAGTGGAAAAGATAAAAGGATGCGCTGTTTTGGTTGTAAATGCCTTGAGAATAAAAGAACATCCCACTCACTTTAATTTGGAAGAAGCCTTGGCCTTTATTGAGAAAATCAATCCTTGTCATGCTTACCTCATTCATATTTCACAAGATTTAGGTTTTTGCGAAGAAGTGGAAAAGATATTGCCAAAAAATGTATCTTTGGCCTACGATGAACAACAAATAAAACTCCTATAAATCATGAGACATAAAGTCTTTTTTTACCTTTTTGTATTTTCAGTATTAGTTATAGCCCTCTTGTACAATACAAATCGCAACATGATGAAATCAGAAGAGAAGAAAATCGAAATAGCCCATAAGCGAATCGCTATAGTTCGAGATTCTTTAAAGCTGGCATCGAAAGAATTAAGTGACGCGAAGTACTTTTCATTGGAGTACAACGACGATGCACAAGAATATTTCAACTACAAAACGCTAGATCAAGATGTGGACAAAATCCGCGAGGAAATCTTGGCCTTAAATCACCTGGAAACAGGGAATCCTTTAGTGCCTTATGGCGCAATGAATGAACAAAAGTGTATCATTAATAAAGTAAAATTTATTAATCACCGATGGATTATAGCCGATTTTTATTCAGGAGCTGTACATGGAGAAGTATTGATAAAATACTTTTATGATCCTGAAAAACCGACTAATTTTTCAACTATTGAAACCGTTTTATATTCAACACACTAAAAGATTATAGGATGAGAAAAATTGGACTAGTAGTAGGTGTACTCTTATCAGTTAGTTTAGTTTCCTGTGATTTTATCCTAAAGGATAGGAAAAGCAATGAACAACAAGAAAAGACGATCACAACGGATGGGGGCACAACCGTCGTAGGTGAAGAAGATGGCTTTGGTTGTGCTTATACAGCAGGCTATCGCTACAGTTATTTAGTAGCAGATTGTATTCGCGTGTTTGAAGTGGGATTCCGCTTAAATCCAATCGAAGACGAAGGAAACCTAGAAAATGATTTAGAAAATAATGAAGTAAGTTGCTTTGTGCTCTTTGCAAAAGATGGCAAAGAAGCTGAAATATTCTTGCCTCAAAAAGAAAAAAGCATTGTCCTAACAAGCGATAAAACGAAAACCATTTACTTGAAAGAGGGGTGGAGCTTGAATGTAGAAAATGGCATGGTGCTGAAATATAAAGACCAAGTAAAGTTTACAGCCGCAAAAACAATTGACTTACAGTTGATTCCTTCAGATCAAGTCATTGAAGGCGTGGAAGAAGGAGAAGTTTTTTAAGTTTACGGTTCACGTTTACGGTTTATAGTTTACGGTTCACATTTTACCATTCACTACTCACCACTTACCATTCACTACTTACCACTTACCATTCACTACGTATAGAATTACATAAAATAAGCATCGTATCACAGGTATTAACTGTTTGATACGATGCTTTTTTTTTTGAGATTGTTCGAATCAAGAGCTACTCATCGGCTCTATAAAATTTTCTTTTTTAGCAAAGATGCGTACAATCCCCCCGTCATGCTGACGAAGGAAGCATCGTATCAGTACATCGACACCGTATGTGTTTTTTTCAGTATAACGGATTCATTGGATGCTACCTTTCCTTTCTCCAGGTGACACAGGCGGATTAGCTAGTCGCTGTTTGATTGGATGACTATGCTCATCCTCTCATCGTCTTCCGCCATTTTACTAGTTTAAGTATGGTATTCTTTTAGTTTTGTTCGACACTCCTTGAAGTTTACTAAGGAAATTGGGCTTTTTGTCGAAGGATGGTTGGAGCACTGTTGGAGAATTACCAAAGCATACTTGTTTAAGATTCCTCTTTTTGGGTAAGTGGTGAATGGTGAATGGTGAATGGTGAGTGGTGAATGGTGAGTGGTAAGTGGTAAGTGGTAAGTGGTGAGTGGTGAGTGGTAAGTGGTAAGTGGTGAGTGGTGAGTGGTAAGTGGTAAGTGGTGAGTGGTGAGTGGTGAGTGGTAAGTGGTGAGTGGTAATTTGTTAAGAGCAAATCGAAGATTCATCGAATACTAAAACAAAATATCAACTAAGTGAGATAAAGAGCAAATCGAAGATTCATCGAATACTAAAATAAAATATAAACTAAGTGAGATACAGAGCAACTGATTAACTGTCAACTGTCAACCAATCCTCTACATGATCGGCTAGTTGTTGAATGTCATTTAAAAACATGGAGGTGTGATACCCATCTGCAATTGCGTGATTGACATAAACGGAGAGGGGGATTAATACGCGTTCTTGGTCTTGGTAGAATTTGCCAAAGCGGATAATGGGTTTCAAGAAATCGGTATCATGGGAAGTATCTTGGCTAATGCTGTCAAAGCTAATCCAAGGCACGCAAGAGATTGGTACAAAATTAGCAGGTAGTCCTGATTTTACTTTGATGCCTTTGACGTGTTTATACTGTTCGATATCCTGGACAATGGCTTGATGAAAGGCTTGAAAATCGGCGTGATAGACGCTCCACAAATCAGAGAAGGTTTTATCATCGTCGTGGAAGAGTGTAAACTGAGGGGAGAGAAAATCCCAAACACCCAATTGACCTTCGTGTATACAAGTACGCAAAGCTTCGCTATTGTTTAGTGCACGTAGGATAACATAGAGGAAAGTTGGAAAGAATTTGTATCCTTTTGACTTATAGGTAGCCACAAGGGTTGTAATATCAATTTTGATACTAACGGTATATTTTGTTTTAAGTTGGGTACGATAGTAGTCGTAATAAGGGGTTCTACTCCAAGTTTCTCTGTCGATTGGAGTAAACGTGGGTAACTTGTTTTTCATTTATTTGCTGTAAAACGGTTGATCGTGGTTGTAAAAATAGTCGCTAAAATTACCATTAGGTTCGAGGCGAATAATATCGATATAGTCCTCTTTTTTCAAATGTGGTTTACATAGATTGGAGATAACATCGGCAATTTCTTTAAATCCAGCGGCATTTTTGACTTGACAATCAACGGCAAAAATATAGTGTGGTTTTTGGTCTATTTGCTCGTTATACGTCCAACCAAGGTAAGCGGAGGAGATAGCGGGAATAGAAGCAAACGTTTTCTTTAACTCTTGCAATAAGGCTGTTGGTTCTGTTTCGGGTTTTCCAATGCGTGCTTGCATGTGAATGTGTGCTACATTGTCTTTGATTACATTAAAAATAGAACCATTTAGCATCTCTGCTACTTCGTTGGGTACAAGTTCTTTGTACACTTTTGAAAAGGGGTTTACAAGGATATAGTGTCCCATAGCCAGTTCTAAAAAGGCTCTACCGTTGACTTTCATATAGCTCATTTCGTCTTGGATGGCTCCTTGATCGTAAATGTGTTTCGGATCTGTAAAAACGGGAATTCTCTGATCTTCAAAGGTAATAATTGGTGCATTTGCGTTGAAGCTATTGGCCTGATTATACTCTTTTTTTACCAATACATAAATGTCGTTTTTTAAGAATTTTTCGTAAAAAACAGCGCGATAGGCTTCGATCGTTCCTGCTTTTTCTATGATGTCTGCCAGTGGCAAGTTTTTATTTATCGCTTTTTGCGTGGATTGAGTCATGGTCGCTATTTTATCTTTGCTCATCAAACTTACGACTAATTCTACTTTATTTATCTAAAATAATCTTAAAGATTATCATGCCGTTCAAGGGAGGAGAAATGATCGAACTAAATGGAGACTAGAGTAGGAAGAAAAAGAAGTGTTTTTTAATTTGCTAATTTGTTTTTGAGAATTTATTGCTTTCTTCTATCTTTGGAGCACTATGAAGCCAACAGTAAAAATTATTGAATGTCCGCGCGATGCAATGCAAGGCATTAAAATGTTTATCCCAACAGAAAAAAAAGTACAATACGTACAAGCATTATTGCGTGTAGGATTTGATACGATAGATTTCGGAAGTTTTGTATCTGCCAAGGCGATTCCTCAAATGATCGATACGACAGAGGTATTGGCACAGCTAGATTTGAGTAAAACCCAAAGCAAGTTATTAGCGATCATTGCCAATACACGTGGGGCAGAAGAAGCATCTGTACACAAAGAAATTCAGTACTTGGGATTTCCCTTTTCTATTTCGGAGAATTTTCAAATGCGAAATACCCATAAGACGATTGCAGAATCTTTAGTTACCCTGCAAGAGATCCTCAATATTGCTAATAAGACCAACAAAGAAGTAGTGGCTTATTTGTCTATGGGCTTTGGTAATCCTTATGGAGATCCATGGAATGTGGATATTGTTGGAGAATGGACAGAGCGATTGGCTACCATGGGGGTAAAAATACTTTCTTTATCCGATACGGTGGGAAGTTCAACGCCAGAAGTAATTGATTATTTGTACAGCAATTTGATCCCTGCTTATCCGGAGATTGAATTTGGTGCGCATTTACACACGACGCCAGACTCGTGGTTTGAAAAAATTGATGCGGCTTATAAAGCAGGTTGTTTGCGTTATGACGGGGCAATTAAAGGGTATGGAGGATGTCCAATGGCGAAAGATGATTTAACTGGTAATATGCCAACAGAAAAAATGTTAAGTTATTTTACTGCGAATAAGATTGAAACCAATTTAAGTGCCATGTCTTTTGAGAGCGCCTATAATGAAGCGTTAAAAGTTTTTAATTTTTACCACTAGTATTTTTTTAACTGAATAAAAAAAACTAAATTTGCGTGCAATTCAACTACAATTGCACATGAAAGCACACACAACAAAAATCATCGGCCAAGGACTAACTTACGATGATGTTCTTTTAGTTCCAAATTATTCGGAAGTTTTACCACGGGAGGTAAGTTTAAAAACAAATTTTTCAAGAAATATTACGCTGAATGTTCCTATTATATCTGCGGCGATGGATACAGTAACGGAAAGCGAAATGGCTATTGCTATTGCTCGTGAAGGAGGAATTGGAGTTATCCATAAAAATATGACCATTGAAGAGCAAGCAAAAGAGGTTCGCAAAGTGAAGCGAGCAGAGTCAGGAATGATTATCGATCCTGTAACGCTCCCTTTAACAGCAACCGTAGGAGATGCTAAGAAAGCCATGGCTGAATACAGTATTGGAGGTATTCCAGTAGTGGATGAGCACGGTGTTTTAAAAGGAATTATCACCAATAGAGATATGCGTTTTGAAAAAGAGAACGCAAAGCCTATTACGGAGGTAATGACAAAAGAAAACTTAGTAACTGCTGCAGAAGGAACAACTTTAGAGCAAGCGGAAGGTATTCTACAAGAGAATAAAATTGAGAAATTACCTGTAGTAAATACGGAGTATAAATTAGTGGGACTCATTACTTTTAGAGATATCACTAAATTAACACTAAAACCCAACGCAAATAAAGATCAATTTGGTCGTTTACGCGTTGCGGCAGCTTTAGGTGTTACACATGATACGGTTGAGCGCGCAACAGCTTTAGTAAAAGCTGGAGTAGATGCTTTAATTATCGATACGGCACATGGACATACACAAGGTGTTGTAGGCGTATTGAAAGCCGTGAAACAAGCTTTTCCACAAATCGACGTTGTAGTAGGTAATATCGCTACACCAGAGGCTGCTTTATATTTAGTAGAAGCAGGCGCTGATGCAGTGAAAGTGGGAATTGGTCCTGGATCAATTTGTACAACTCGCGTGGTAGCAGGTGTGGGATTCCCTCAGTTTTCTGCTATTATGGAAGTTGCCGCTGCTTTAAAAGGTACAGGCGTTCCCGTTATCGGAGATGGAGGATTACGCTATACAGGAGATATCCCTAAAGCAATCGGTGCAGGTGCTGATTGTGTGATGTTAGGATCTATGTTAGCAGGAACAAAAGAATCACCAGGAGAAACAATTATCTTTGAAGGTAGAAAGTTCAAAGCATACCGCGGAATGGGATCTGTTGCTGCCATGAAACAAGGATCTAAAGATCGCTATTTCCAAGATGTAGAGGATGACGTGAAAAAATTAGTTCCAGAAGGAATTGAAGGTCGCGTTCCATACAAAGGGGAATTAAACGAGAGTATGTTACAATTTATTGGAGGTTTACGCGCTGGTATGGGATACTGTGGTGCCAAAGACATCCCAACCCTACAAGAAGTAGCTCGTTTTGTACAGCTAACAGCTTCAGGTATTGGTGAAAGTCATCCACATAATATCACCATTACTAAATCAGCTCCTAACTATTCAAGATAGATAAAACTTATTTCAATTTTAAAAGCTATAACCCTATAGTTATAGCTTTTTTGTGTGCAATATAAAAAACGCCTCCTTTGTGGAGGCGTTTTTGGTTTACAGGCTAACAGTTAGTAGTTTAGTAATCAGTTAATCAGTTAATCAGTTAATCAGTTAATAGTTAATAGTTTACAACTCACAACTTCACAAACTGAACCACTTACCTCTCACGACTCACCTCTCACGACTCACGACTCACCACCCTAAACTATTTCCTACTTTCTTGCATCAGTTTTTGAAGTAATTCTTGTTGTTGTTTGATATCTGTTTGTAGGGATTGAATGAGGTCTTGAAGTGGATCTTGGGCAAACTCTAAAGAATCTCCTACTGGGGTATCAAAGTTTTGCTGTAAGAAGTCACGCATAAAAGGCAGCTCCTCTTCTATATTTGTTGCGTATTGATATAAATCAGAATGAATCTCTAAATACTTAGCTCCATTTTCCTTCTCGTGAATGATAACTGAAAAAGGATTGATTCCCTGTGAGTTATATTCGCTTTTCTTTTGAGAAGAGCCTTTCTCATCATTAAACTGTGTGGTGATTTGTATAATTTCATTATTGGAATTTCGCTTGATGTTTGAAAAGCGAAGGTTTGCTACTTTTTCAGCATTGATTTCTTTTTCAATCGCTTTTAAATCAGCTGCAGTACTCTCTTTTGAAATTTCGTAAGAAAAAGTTTTGTTTTTTATCGTAACTTGTTCTTTTCCTTGTGCAAATGCAGGTAGGGAAGCAAAAAATAAACTTATCCCTAGTAAGGTAATGGAAAGCGTAGATTTCCATGTTGTTTTGGTTAAACTGAAACGATTCATATGGTTAATTTTATTGTTAATTTGTAAGCTTTGTTAGGGCTAAATTATAAATTTAATGCTTAAATAATTTTTAAAAAATAATACGCACTTGTTAAAGAATAATGAAATTTATGGCAAAACTTCGTCGTGAAACGGCAATTATATCAAACGGAACGACTCATTCCATTTTAGCTGATGGCTACTGGGACGAGCAAAAAGGAAAGCTACCCTTGGTAATCTTTTGCCATGGGTATAAAGGCTTTAAAGATTGGGGAGCTTGGGATTTGGTTATGCAGACGATAGCCAAAGCGGGATTTGTTGCGGTTAAATTCAACTTTTCACACAATGGTACATCCTTAACGCAACCTATGGAATTTGTGGATTTGGAGGCTTTTGGAGCTAATACTTACACCCAAGAACAAAAGGATTTGAGTGCAGTTATTGCGTATTATCAAGCACAACCTTTTGTAGATGAAACTCAAATTTTTTTAATTGGACATAGTCGAGGAGGAGGAGCCGTGTTGTTGCAAACCTATTACAACAATAAAGTAACAGGGGCTATCTCTTGGGCAGGAGTTGCTGATTTTAAAAAGCGATTTCCACAACGCGATAACTTTGAACAATGGCAAAAAGATGGCGTTTTCTATAGTATGAATGGAAGAACCAAGCAACAAATGCCACATTATCTTTCTTTTTGGGAAGACTTTGAAGCAAATGAACAGGCCTTGACTATACAATATGCAGCACAAAATTTGAGAAAACCGGTCTTGATCGTCAATGGTACTGCTGATCAGGCGGTTAGTGTCAAAGAAGCAGAACTATTACACCTGTGGATTAAAGGATCGACATTGTTTATTTTGGAGGGAGCAGATCATGTTTTTGGGGCAAGACATCCCTATGAAGAAGAAGAACTACCAAGTGATTTACAACAAGTAGTTGAGCAGACCATTGCGTTTTTGAAAGTGCATATCACTGTATAGCTGGACTAAAAAAGCACCTAGAAACGTTATAATAGCGAAATTTCATCCATTGAAATGAGTTGATGTTGCACGGCATAGACGATTAATCCTACTACATTTTTTGCCCCAGTTTTGAGGAATAGACTGTTCTTGTGACCTTCTACTGTTTTGGGAGAAAGAAACAGGTGATCTGCAATTTCTTTGCCTGTTTTCTGTTTGGCAATTAGGAGGAGTATTTCGAGCTCTCTGTCTGTTAAGGCAAGTTTTAAATCAGAGGTAATCGCTGTGTTTTTGATCAGCATTTGCTCCCTGAGCAATGAAAATTGAGCGGGTAATAAGTAGAATCCTTTGGCCTCTACTTCGCGTATTACGTCGAGTAATACGGCAGGTTTGGTATTTTTGGGTAAAAAGGCAGCAAATCCCGTTTTGACAATGAAGCTAATGAGGCTGTCATTGTAATGTGAAGACAAAAGAATTACAGGTGTTTCAATTCCCAAGTGGCGCAATTGCTTTAAAAGTTCTAACCCATCTACTTCTCCAATGCGAAAATCGAAGATGAAAACATCGGGAACTACAGTTGCACGTTCCATAGCGTGTTGAAAATCTAGTCCAGAATTATAGGTTGCCATGACTTCAATAGCAGGGTCCTGTTGGAGGAAATTAGCCAGTAAATCGGTGATGAGTACTTCGTCATCCACGAGGATTAGTTTTGTTTTCATGTCGGTTATTTTAGGGGGATTAGCAGTAGAAATAAGGTTCCTGAATGAGGTTGAGGTTTGTATTTATACGACGCTTGTAATAAAGTTGTTCGCAGTTGAATATTTTGCATCCCCAATCCCGTTTTCTTTTCGAGATCGGAAAATCCTCGGCCATTATCTCGTAGAGCAAAGACAACCGCCTGTTGAGATAAACGCAAGTGCACCTCAATTTCACTTGCGTGTGCGTATTTGTGTATGTTGTTCATTAATTCTTGCGCAATGCGGAGAATATGTGTTTTTTGCTCTGTTGAAAGTTCGACGGCTACCTGTTTATTAATCCGCAAGTGTACCGTATAAAAAGCATTCCACTGTTGAAAAAAATCCTTGATTATATGGTCTAGGGTTGCGTATTCTAAAAGCGGGGGATTCAAATCATGGGAAATACGCCTCGTTAGTGAAATGGCGTCTTGGATGTGATCTACAATAGTCGGCTCTTCTTGTTTTAGCTGGGATTGTAAATATAAGATAGTTAATGAATTAATCACAGAATCGTGTAAATCACTGCCAATGCGTTGCCTTTCTTTTTCTTGAATCTCAATAGAAGACAGCTGTAGTTTTTTGTGATGTTGCTGGTTTAGTGTTTGAATTTGATGTTGGGTCTCCAAGTGTTTTCTGTGATTTAGTTTTAAAAGTAAGATAAAAGCTATGCTAATGATTAGCACAAGTAGTAATCCAAGGATCAGCCAGATTAGGACTGTGTGTTCATTTTGCTCGTGATTTTGCATAGGACGATAGTGGTTAAAAGGTAAAAAAGCAGTGTAATAACACTATTGGCTAGCCAAAAAAACAATACGTTTTCCGGATTTCCTGTAATTAATACTTGCAGGGGTAGATAGTACAAGCAACTATAGGTAAAATAGACCAATACAATTGCATGAAATAGGAAAAAGGAAGTACTATACGTTTGCCATTTATTTTTTATCAGATGGTATGAATAGTATAGGGTAACCAAAAATAAAGACAAGGAGGCCATACTCCTCGTATACGACTGGAATTGTTGCAAGGCTTGAAAGTCAGTTGTGCTTAGCTCATAAATCAGTAGAATTAACACGGGAACAGTACTGTATAGAAATGCTATATTTTTTGTATGTGCATAGTAAATGTAGGCGAACCACCCTAATTCCAGCAGGCCAAAAATGGGAATCAAGATAAGGTTGTTGCCTAGTTTTCTGCCTAATAGTTCACCTAGATAAATAAAGAATAAAGACGTAATAAGATACCCTATAAAGGCTATTTTATAGCGAGTAGGGGGCATTTTTAGTAAGGCATATAAAATAAGTAGAAATAGGACAACGGGGTTTAAATAAGTAACGTAATTTATGAAATTAAGCCTAGTCATTGGTTATACGCTAGTTCGTGTTTCCTATTTTCACTTGCTCTAATAGTGCAAATTGACGTTTTTGTTCTTTTTTTGTTCGTAATTGATTTGTCATATGGGTTGTAAGCAAATTTTATATTCGAGGGATTTTGGGTTTTATACTCATCCAAATTTAAGTAAAATTTATGTTTTTTTATCTTTTTAGTATCAAATACTAAAGGGTTAAACGATTTTTTTGGCTGGTATTGTTGAAAATTTAGCGAAAACTTAATTTAAAAGCTGTTTTATTTGGTTTCACTTCGTTTATCTTTCTTTTATTGCTTTATCTGTAAGAAAATTAAAGATGGGATGAAGGGAAAAAAAGAAGGGAAAACCCGTAAATTTTAAAAATAGGGAAAACCCTTGGTTGTTTTCACAATATGTGAATTATTTTTGATTGCAGAAATAAGCTGTAAAGCGGTTTATCTCTTTACAATTTATTCTTTATTAGTTGACTGAAATAGTAAAAATTGGAAAGCGCTACAGCGCCTTATCTAACGTGTGATTTAAAGTAAAAAAATCTTTTTAATACGATAAACCACGGGAGCTTTACTTGTTAAACTAATTTATATTTCAATTCCCCACAATAATTTTTAATATCTTGAAAGAAGAGCGCTTAGAATTTCTACAGCGCTTTTTTTTTGGAAATGAATAGGTGAGCGAATGGAACCCACCACCTCATCTACGCACTGCTGATTAAGGAATTGATCTTTTATGGTTGATTTGGAGTAAATTAGTATGGCTTATGCTTTCATAAACCGCACAAAAAACAAACGACTCTTTTGTTTAAGAAAAAATTAGTATTTATTTTAGTAAAATATCTAATTTTAAACAAGTAACCTATTATGAAATACGCCTTTACTATTTTTTTGTTTTTTGTTTTAGGTTTTGCTTGCACAACGGGATATAGTCAAATTAATTTGGTTCGCAATCCAAGCTTTGAGCTGGTCAATCAACCTAACTTGTTGTGTAATTTTTATCAAACGTCTATATCCTTTGACAATGCGATTGTAAATTGGACCACGCCTACAACGGGTACATCCGATATTTATCACATGAGCTTAAATAGGCAATGTGTATTACATCCTTTGAGTACTTCTAATTCAAATTTAGGAAATCGCGCACCAAGAACAGGAGATAGTATGGTTGGTTTACTGTTGTATTCGCCGAACTCTAAACGCGAGTATATACAAGGAGAATTAAATGAACCCCTACAGGCTGGACATCGCTATAGCATAACCTTTTATGTTTCTTTGGCGCTTAAAAGTCAATTTGCTTCCAATAATTTTGGCGTGAAGTTCTACGACGAATACTTTTTTCAAAACTCTAATGATGTCATTGATGTAGTACCCGACGCGAATCACCCTCTTATTATCACCCAAAGATTTGGATGGGTTTTGGTGGAGTTGGAGTATACCCCTCAAACTTCAGGGGCAAACTACTTTATCATTGGTAACTTTTTTAACGATGAACAGACCCTACTTGAACAAGATCCAACTGCTGAAGACGAGGTGATGAGGGCGTACTATTATATCGATGATGTGGCTATCACGAGTAAAACGGCAACTTTTGAGGTGATTGATTCGCTTTGTCAGGGTACTACTATCGAATTGCCTAAACAATCTAAAGAAGGGTATACGGGAACTTGGTCGCCAGCACCTAATAATCAAGAAACAACAACCTATACGTTTACAGCAGATGACCCTACTGTTGATGCTGCTACTTTGACCATTGAGATAATCAAACCTTATATTGAACCCTTGTTTACTTTAACAACAACACAATGTGAGGGAACTATTGTCGCGCTCCCTACTACTTCTGAAAATGGTTATACGGGCACTTGGTCACCTGAATTTAATCCGACAACGACAACAACGTATACCTTTACACCCGACGAGGGCTTTTGTGTGTTACCTAAAACGATTGATATCGTCATTACACCTAAAATAGAACCACAATTTGAACTTCCTATTTTTATTTGCCCTGGAGAGCTGCTCGATGAACTTCCTCTGGTTTCTGCTAATGGAATAGCGGGAACTTGGACTCCTGCCTTAAATCTCCAGCAAACTACAACCTATACATTCACGCCTCTTGAAGGCTATTGTGCACATGCTGCATCAGTAACAATTGAGGTAAAGCATCCTAAAACACCTCGATTGGAGTACTATTGTGCTAAAGATCAGTTGTACATAGAAGCACAGCCGAATTCTTTTTCTCCTGCTTCGTCTTTTCACTGGTCTATTAATCAAGTGGAAGTGGAGGAAAATAGTCCGAAAGTAAGTTTGTCCACCTATCGTCATTTACTGCGTGAGGATGATAATACAGTGGTGTTAACCACAAGAGATGAATACGGTTGTAGTGCGAGTACTACGTTGGAGTTGTATGGAGCGAAGAACCTGTGCTTTATTCCAAGGGGGATTTCACCACAAGGAGATCAGTTGAATGATGCGTTTGATTTGGAAAATTTTGGAGGGGTTTCCCTTCAGCTATTTAATCGCTATGGACAACGGGTGTACCATAAGAAGAATTACACCAAACAATGGGAAGGACAATCTGATGGAGGGAAGCTATTGCCTTCTGGGACGTATTTCTACCATATTCTGACAGCAAAGAACGAGGAGTTTACTGGATGGGTACAACTGATGCGTGAGTTTTAATCTTTTTTAGGTGCAAGAATTCCGTTATAGATGCTGGTGGATGCAGTGGAAAAGATCGCCTTTGGAACGCAATTAATCGGTGAATTTCTTTTATCTTTCCTCTTTGAACGATTAACCATTAACGTTGTATCATGAAAGTAGCCATCATAGGTGCTGGAATAGGGGGATTAACCTTGGCTATTGCCCTAAAGAAAGCGGGAATTTCCTTTGTCGTATACGAAGCAACAGCAGCGATCAAACCTGTGGGTGCGGGAATTGCTATCGCCAATAATGCGATGCAAGTGTATCGCCATTTAGGAGTTGATAAAGCCTTAACTAACAAAGGAGTACGCATTTCTACTGTGATGCTAACCGATATGGAATTAGCCGTATTGGATCAAACGTCCTTGGCTTCTTTTGAACAAAAATATCAATTGGCCAATATTGCCATTCATCGAAGTGCATTGCACCACGTACTCCTGGAAGCTGTAGGCCTAGAAAACATCCAATTAAATAAGCGTTTACAGGAAATTAACACGGATGAACACGGACAGTATCACCTTGAATTTGAGGATGAAACCCATGCGGTTCATACTTTTGTAATTGGTGCAGATGGCTTGCGCTCACGCGTGAGACAATTGGTCTTTGGTACTTATGCGCTGCGCAATGCTAAACAAGTATGTTGGCGTGGCGTATTGCCTTTTACCCTGCCTACACCTTACGCCAATACTGCAGTAGAAAGTTGGGGTAGAGGTAAGCGTTTAGGGTTTGTGCAGTTGAATGAAAAACAGACCTATTGGTATTTTCTCATTGATGAAGGGCGCTATAAACCCCATACCTCCGTAGGGGATTATGTAGAGGATTGTCCGTTGTGGATCAAAGAAATGATTCAACAAACCGATGCATCCGCTATTCACTGCGATCGAATCTATGACCTTAAACCGTTTTCTACCTGGTACCACAATAGGGTTTGTCTCATCGGTGATGCTGCTCATGCTACCACGCCAAACCTCGGGCAAGGAGCTTGTCAAGCGATTGAGGATGTGTATGTAATCAGTAAATTATTGGAACGCTATCCGCTAGAAGAAGCGCTACAGCGATTCCCCGCTCTGAGACGTTCAAAAGCACATGCTATTGTACGCGATAGTTGGACATTAGGTCAAATTGCCCAGTTTCGCCACCCTTTACTCGTGCTCATACGCAATGCTGCTTTTCGCTTGCTACCTGCTTTTATGAAAAAACAACAGATGACAAAGATGTTTGAGCTGAATGATTGATGGGGTGTTCGATGAACCTACACTGCGTTTCGGTTTCTCATCTCCCTTTTCCCTTTTCCTCTAAGTTTTGGTGTTCAATGAATCTTCGTTGCTCATTGTTCATTGCTCGTTGCTCGTTCCCCACTCACCACTCACCACTCACCACTCACCACTCACCACTCACCATGTACGTCCCTGACATAGGTTGACCATAAAAATTCAATTTTCCTATGAAAGTCAACGTTCAACAAATTAAA